>JADFOF010000047.1 GCA_022563015.1 Planctomycetota bacterium | reverse complement strand
GACCACACCTGGCGCATCACCGCCCTCAAAGCCGAGCCCATCGACTCCAGCTAGCTCGGCGCGGCGGAAGAGCATTCCGACGCCCCGCTCAGCCTCGCCGACGCAGCCCAGATTCACGCACGAGCCGGCGTCAGGTCATCGCTTGAGACAGCCCAAGCCATCGCCGCCAAGAACGCCAATTGTGATGTCGCGGATGTGAATCTGCCGTTCTCATGAGCGATGGCAACGTGGTTCGCATGGACGCGGACTCGAGATTCTCAGAAAGGACGAATGATGACTCTGAAGCAAATGATGCGCCTTGTCGTCAGCAGCGCGGTCCTGGGCACGATCGCAACCGGCGCGAACGCACAGGTGTGGGTGAAGGCGGAGGCCTCAACGCTGATCCGGTTTCTCGGCGTTCGCGAGATCACCAATGGCACGCCCGTGGGGCCAACGGGTCTCAACATGAGTCAATGGGCGATGGGGAGCGGGCAAGGCCACTTCAATCCGCCGCAGAATCTCCGAGGTACCTCGCGCGGCGGCCCAGCCCAGCCTATCCCTCATCCGGGTGCCTTTGCTCCATTGCCGAACACGGGGCTCAGTGATAGCCTCACTTACGAAGGCATTGCGTTTCCCTTCGGCTTTGGCACTGCGGGAGCATTCAGCTCGGACGTGGTTAATTTCTTTAATGTCACAAACGGCAACAGCATGTACGAGATCGATGGCGAGGTATCAATCAAAATCTCGCTCGCATCAGATCTGTCCGACCCAGAAAGAGAAAGAGTCATCGTCACGGGGTTCGTGAGAGTCATAGCCAACGATGAGAACACTACCGCCTTTGCCACGAGTTTGTCTCTCAATGTTTCGGGCGCGAACGCGTTCAATTCTGCATCGAGCCGGGTCTTTCCCTTCACTTTGCAAGTAGGTAGGATCGGCAGTGGTCCCAGACGAGATTTTGCAGAGATCCGCGTCGATTTCCACCTTCTTGCTGTGATCCTGGCGGTTCCTGAACCGGGCGTGCTCGTTCTTATGTCGATGGCCGGTCTTCTCGCGGTACGACGACGAAGGAGCTGATGGCAGTTCCTGCGTGTCGGGTGTCCGGCGTGCCTTGCTTGCCGGGCGGGTTTGCTCCATCGCGGTGATGGCTCGCGCTAGTGCCCGACGCCGCGCTGCCCCGCGCTACGATGGCGCATGACCGCCCGCGCAACCGCCACGATCCGTTCCCAGCGCCTCAACGCGCTCCCGCCGTACCTGTTCGTCGAGATCGATCGGGCCAAACGCGCCAAGATCGCGTCCGGCGCCGATGTCATCGACCTGGGCGTCGGCGACCCGGATCGACCCACGCCCAGCTTCATCATCGACGCACTGGCCGAGGCGGCCCGCGACCCCGCCAACCACCGCTACCCGCCGTCGATCGGCACGCCCGGGTTTCGCGAGTCGGCAGCGAGGTTCATGAAAAGACGCTTCGGCGTTGACGCCGACCCCGATCGACACATCTGCCAGTGCATCGGGTCCAAGGACGGCATCGCGCACCTGCCGCTGGCGGTGGTCGATCCCGGCGACGTGGTGCTCGCGCCAAGGCCCGGCTACCCGGTGTACCAGTCGGGGGCGGCGTTCGCCGGGGCGGAGGTGTTCGACCTGCGATTAGCCGCCGACACCGGCTGGACGCCGCGGCTCCAAGACGTGCCCGCGACCATCGCAAGCCGGGCCAAGCTCATCTGGGCCAACTATCCCAACAACCCCACAGCCGCGTGCGTGGATGTCGCGTTCTTCGAGCGGTACATCGCGTTCGCGGATCGGCACGGGATCATCGCGGCGAGCGATCTCGCCTACTCGGAGGTCTGGTTCGACCAGCCCCCGCCGAGCATGTGGCAGGCCGACAACGCCGACCTCGACACCACGCTCGGCATCGAGTTTCACTCGCTCAGCAAAGCGTTCAACATGACGGGCTGGCGGTGCGCGTTCGCGGTCGGGCACCCGGAGGTGATCTCGGCGCTGGCGGCGATCAAGGGCAACTGCGACTCGGGCCAGTTCGGTGCGATCCAGCACGCCGGGGCCGTCGCGCTGGACCACTACGACCACCCGGACGTGGTCGCGATGCGCGATGTGTATCGGCAGCGGCGCGACGTGGTGGTGCCGGGGCTGCGCGAGTTCGGGTGTGCGGTCGAGAATCCCCGGGCCGGGTTCTTCGTGTGGGCGCGGTGCCCGCCGGGGCCGGACGGCGAGCCGATGGACTCGATGGCCTTCGCCGCCCGCGCGCTCGAGGAGGCGGACGTGGTGCTGGTGCCGGGGGCGGGCTTCGGCCCCGACGCCGCGACGTTCTTCCGCATCGCGCTGACGGTCGAGGTCGATCGGCTGGCCGAGGCGATGCAGCGGCTCAAGACGATTGACTTTCGGCGCTGACGGCCATGCGTCCTGCGCACCGGTGTTCGCGGTTTCGCAGGCGGCACCCGGCTCAGTTCTGCTCGGGCCGAACACAACATCCCTCGTGGTCCAGCACGCCTTGACCCGAGGTCGCGCCTTCCAGACGCCGTATGTAGAATGCCGGATCTTTCTGGAACAGTTCCGCGCAATAGGGGCAGCGGCACAGATGCACCTCATGCCCGCCAACGACCAGTGCCGTGGCCCTTGAGAGCGGCTTCTCGGCGAGGCACGTCGGACAGACGATCAGATCGCTGGTTTCGTCGAGGTACCGCTTTGGGTCTGTCTTGAACAGATCGACGCACGCTTGGCAGCAGAAATGATGCCGCTCGCCGGCGTGCTCGTGCGTGGACGAAGTATCGAGGGATATTCCGAGCCTGACCAGGGAGCAGCCACAGGTCCGGCAGATGGGCGTGTTCACGTGTTCACTCCTTTGGCGCGAAAGCTGATCGAGGCTGGTCAAAGCGCCTAAGCCCTATGGGCTCATCGCGCTGGTGTCGGCCTTGTAGCCGGCTCGTTCAACGGCGTTGGTCAGGTCGGTCTCCGATGGCGGCGCTGATGTTTCGAAGCTGATGGCCGCGGCGCTGTCTTCGTAGGACACCCTCACGTCGAGGACGCCGGCGACGTCGGCCAGCGCGCTTCGCAGGTGCACGGCACAGGCTTGGCAGGTCATCCCTTCGATGCCCAGGGAGACGGTCGTCAGTTCCGCAGTCGGTGCGGCCTGCATGGGCGGGCGCTGCGGGATCAGGGCGCCGACGTACTTTGGGAACGCGGCGGTGGCGAACACGACGATCGCAGCTACCCAGAGCACCGCGCGGTTGAATCGCCGCACCGAGCGATTGGGCGTCGCGCACGACGAGCCGGGCGCACAACGGGGCGTTCGGAAGTAGGCGAAGTAGAAGCCGGTGCTGAGCAGGATCGCGGTCAGCGAAAGAAAGAGCCACCGGTACTGCTCGAACCACGCGGACACGCCGCCGGCCGAGACGCCCAGCGCGATGAGCGAGAGCGGGATCCAGCAGCACGCCGACGAGGCCAGCGCGGAGAGTACCGAGCCTCCCGTGGCGAGCGGGCCGACCCGCCGGCCCTTGCTGTCGGCGTGGCCGGCGGCATCAGTATTGGTGCAGCACTCGTGCATCACCTGTGCCCCATTTCGCATGTTGATACCGCGTCATGCGCGCAGCACTCGTGCGGCTTTTCCTGAATCGTGTCTGAACCGCAGTGGCTGGCATGCTCGGCCAGCGCCCGCTTGACGTACCTGCCGACGGCGCCCAGGCAGCACGATCCCTGCGGGTTCTTCGTCTCGCACCAGCACGCGGTCTTTATGCGCGTCTTGATGTCGTCGAGGACCGAGCTGCGGCCTGTCTCGCGGACCTCCGCCTCGATCTCCTCGATGGTGTGATCGAAGCAGTAGCAGACGGGCCGCGGCGACGATTGCTCCTTCACCCCGACGCGGACGGTGAGGTCGGCTCTGGAAAACGTCGAGTCGGCTTCATCGAAGTAGACGATCCGGCACTGCGGGTTGTCGCAGAAGCGGTACTGGGTGTCGCCGATTCGAGCGGCTGCGCCGGGCGTGAGCAGGGCGTCGAGCGTGATGCGCCGGACCTTGCTGCCCTTGTTGCCGCACACGGGGCACTTGGTCAGGGGTGATTCGTTTGATCGCATGGGGGATCCTCGTGTACTCGTTCAGCCGTGCTTGAGCATCGACGACACGGCCCGCATCGCCTGGGCCATCCGCTGCTCGGTGTCCGGTTGGCTGCAAGAGGTCAGGCACGCGACCAGTTCCTCCTCGACCAGCTTGACCGCGATGGAATTGAGGGCCGAGCGGACAGCGGCGGTCTGGGTCAGGATCTCGTCGCAGCAGCGGCGCTCTTCGACCATGCGTTTGACGGCGCGTACATGGCCCTCGATGCGGCTGAGCCCGTTGACAAGGCTCCTGATTGCTTCGTCTGACAGGTATGTGTTGGGGATTGTTTCGATCTGGGCCATGGGAACCTCCGCCAGGACAATATCCCCCCGGGGGGGATTTATTTCATGTTTGCGCGGATTCCGTCAGGTTCAGGTGGAAACGCCCTCGATGCGGGTAAAGGCCGGTCCTTGGGAACCGGTGGTGCTCGGCGATGGCAGAAGAATCAGCGTCCGCAGCCGCACCCCGGGCCGGCGGGCTTGGTCCGTGACGCTTCACCGACGGGACGCGGGCCGGCGCACCCGACGGAGCGGGCGTCGTCCGGGACGCCGTCGCCGGTCTCGTCGCGATCGGCGGGGTCGCAGGAGCAGGCGTCTTGCTCCTCGTCGTCATCTTCCGAGTCGCGTTCGAGTTCGACGGCGACGCTGGCGACGACCATGAATGCGAAGGCGAGCACGGGCACCCAGGGCGGGAGCGTCACGCCGTAGCGCGGCAGGATTACATAACACCCGAAACCGATCAAGATGCTGAGGACCAGCGCGATGGAGAGGCGCTTTGCCATGACGGCGGGCTACACGAGCAGCGTGGCGGGGGATTCGAGGAGCTGCGTGACGGTCTGGAGGTACTTTGCGGCCATGGCGCCGTCGACGACGCGGTGGTCGCTGGACATGGTCATGCTCATGAGGCTGCCGACGGCGAGCTGGCCCTGGCTGACGATCGGCTGTTCTGTGGCGGCGCCGACGGCGAGGATGCAGACGTTGGGCGGGTTGATGATCGCGGTGAAGTGCGACACGCCGAACATGCCCAGGTTCGAGATGGTGAACGTGCTGTCCTGCATCTCGTCGATGGTGAGGCCTTTCTCACGGGCCTTGAGCGCGAGGCGCCTGGTCTCGCTGGAGATCTGCCGCAGTCCCATGCGGTCGGCGTCTTTGAGTGTGGCGACGACGAGGCCCCCGCCGCGCTCCTCGGGCAGCGCGATGGCGATGCCGATGTTGACCTGCGCCAGGATCTCGATCGCGGGCTGACCGCCGCCGTCGGCCCAGCGGCTGTTGACGTAGGGGTGCTGGTGCATGGCCAGCGCGCAGGCGCGGACGAGGAAGTCGTTGACGGTGAGCTTGACGCCCTGGGAGGCGAGCTGCTCGTTGAGCTGGGCGCGGAGTTCGAGCAGGTTGCCGACGTTGGCCACGGCGGTGACCTGGTAGTGCGGGATGCCGGTCTTGGACTCGATGAGTCGGCGTGCGATGATGGCGCGCATGTTCGAGAGCGGGACGGTGCGCGCCTCGAGTCGGCCGGGCGGGGCGCGCGAGGGCTCGGGGGTGGGGGCGGCGGTGCTGACGGCGGCGGCGACGGCCTCGGCGGCGGGCGAGGGCTCGGGCGCTGCCGGAGCGACGGGCGAGGTGGATCCGGCGCTTCGCGTCAACACGGCCTCGACGTCCTTGTTGACGATGCGACCCGACGGGCCCGTGCCGCGGACCTGCACGAGGTCGATGCCGTGGTCGTGTGCGAACTTGCGGGCCAAGGGTGAGGCGAAGACGCGCTCGGGTGTGTGTGGCGGGGTTGCAGGGGTGCGGGCAGTGGGGGAATCCGAGGCTTCGCCCGGGGCGGGCTCAGCCTCGGCGTCCTGGCTGTCGTCTGGGGTCGCGGCGGGGTCTGAGGTCGTCGCGGCATCGGCGTCGTCGAGGCTCTCACCCTCTTCGGCGAGCACCATGATGAGCTGGCCGACGCCGATCGGCTCGCCCTCGGCGATGGCGATGCGCGCGACGGTGCCGGCGTCGAAGGATTCGAGCTCCATGGTCGCCTTGTCGGTCTCGATGTCGGCGAGGACATCGCCGACGGCCACGGCGTCGCCCTCCTTGACGTTCCACTTGATGACAGTGCCGCGCTCCATGGTGTCGGAGAGGCGCGGCATTGTGATTTCGATGGGCATGGGAAGCCTCGTGTTCAGAGAGCGGCAGAGTCGCGATGTATCGTGGTGTGAACCAGGCTGTTGCCGCAACGGTGCGCCTTTGCCGCTGTGCTGCTGAGCCGTTGTGATGTTCTATTCATCGGAGGGTCTCCTTCACCGCGCTGACGATTCTGCCGGGGTTGGGGAGGTATGCGGCTTCGAGATTCGCGGCGTAGGGGGTGGGGACGTCCTCGGTGTTGACGCGGACGGGTGGGTGGTCGAGATGGTCGAAGCCTTTCTCGCAGACCTGGGTGACGACCTCGCTGGCGATGGAGGAGAATGGCCAGGACTGATCGACCACGACGATGCGGTTGGTCTTTGCGAGGCTCTGGATGATCGAGTCGATGTCGAGGGGGCGGATGGTTCGCATGTCGAGCAGGTCGCAGTCGATGCCGTCGGCTGCGAGCTCGTCGCAGGCTTCGAGGCAGAAGTGGACGGGTCGGCCGAAGGAGACGAGCGTGCAGGCGTCGCCCTCGCGGAGCCTGGCGGCGGTGCCGAAGGGGATGTAGTATTCTTGCTCGGGGACGTGGGCGCGGTCGGCGAGCAGGCGTTCGTTTTCGAGGAAGAAGACGGGGTCGGGGTCGCGGATGGCGGCTTTGAGGAGGCCCTTGGCGTCGTAGGGGTTGGAGGGGATGACCATTTTGAGGCCCGGGACGTTCGCGAAGAGCCCCTCGACGCACCACGAGTGTGTAGGGCCGAGCTGTCCGCCGGCGCCGTCGTTTCCGCGAAAGACGATGGGGCAGCCCCATTGTCCGCCGGACATGTAGAGCATCTTCGGGGCGTTGTTGAGGATCTGGTCCGCGGCGACGAGTGAGAATGACCAGCTCATGAACTCGACGATGGGGCGCAGGCCGTACATCGCGGCCCCGATGCCCAGGCCCGCGAAGCCGCTCTCGCTGATGGGTGTGTCGATGATGCGTTTGTCGCCGAACTCTTCGAGCATGCCCTCGGAGATTTTGTAGGCGCCGTGGTAGTGTGCGACCTCCTCGCCCAGGAGGAAGACGCGGTGGTCGCGGCGCATTTCTTCGGACATGGCCTCGCGGAGCGCCTGGCGGAACTGGATGACGCGGTCGCCGTCGCGCGGCGGGAGCGGTGCGGTGAAGTCGGGTGCGGGGATGTCGAGGGTGGTGGTTGTCATGGGTGGTGGCTTGCGGCTTATTGCATTGTCCGCAGGATGGTGTTGAGTGCGGCCTCAAGACCGGGAAAATCGGAGTTGATTGCGTCCCACACTACATCCCAGTCGACCTTTTCATACCCGTGAATAAGGATGTTCCGCATCCCGACGATGTCGGACCATGGAACCTCGGGATGGGCGAGCCGTGTCTCTTCGGAGATTCGCTTGGCGGCCTCGCCGAGCACGAGAATACGGTAGAGCGCGGCGTCGCGAGGGTGGGCCGATGATCTGGCGGTCTCCTTTGGCAGGCCGGTCACATGCAGCGTCGCCTGGCGCATGGCGCTGATCATGTCGGCGATCGCCGCTGCGTCGCGTTGTGGCGGCTCAGGCGGCATAGACGACCTCGGCCGATTCGAGGATATGGGCTGAACGAGACTGGCGCGCGGAGGCTTCGACCGCTCGGCGCATCACGAGGTCGACAGAACGATCGAGCAGTGTTGATAACTCACGCTGGGCGGCTGCGAAGCGGAGCAGGGTTATCCTGGCGCCCTGCTCGAACGTCACGAGGATGTCGATGTCCGAGTCCGGGCCGAAATCGTCGCGGAGGACGGAGCCGAAGAGGGCCAGTTCAGTGATCTTCCAGCGTGTGCAGAAGTCAGCGAGGCGGTCCTGCGGGATGTCCAGAGACGCCGTGGTCATGTATTCACCTCGTCAAGCCGCGTGATCTCTGCTGCGGTGACTTCGACGAGCTTTGGCAGATCGTCCATCGCGGTTTCCCAGAGTCGGTCCAGATCGAGGATGTCATACGCATGAGCGAGAATATGCCTCATGGCGATGATCTCGTGCCACGGCACATCCGAAAGGCGGTTCTTTGTGTCCTGATCGAGACGGCCGGCCGCCTCTCCGATCACCTCGATCACCCGCGTCAGTGCGAGTTGCATGGGTTCGTCGGCGAGGAACTGGTCCCGCGTGGCGGTGGCGGCGATGCGGATCCCGAGCTCGGCATGGTGACGGATGTCGCTGAGCAGGGTTTGTGGGTCTCGCTTTTTCACGCGGCGAAGATCCTCACGGCGGAGGACAGGATCTCGCGCTTCAGATATGGGTTGTGGTGTTTTTCGAGGGCGGGTCGCTCGATGATGTCTACTTTTCGTCCGACCATTTCCTCGAATTCGTGCTTGACGCGGACGATGTCGAACAGCGACCAGGGCGCGTCGGGCTCGAAGGTGACGAGGATGTCGACGTCCGAGTCCGGGCCGAAATCGTCGCGGAGGACGGAGCCGAAGAGGGCCAGCTCGATGATCTTCCAGCGTTTGCAGAAGTCAGCGAGGCGGTCCTGTGGAATGCGGAGATTGTCGGTGTTCATTGCAGCGGGTTCTCGCTGCCGTGCGTGTAGTCACGCGTGGGGCTGAGGTTTGGGAGCGGGTTCTGGTAGACGTCGCTGTAGAGTTCGGTTTCGAGGTCGGGCTCGGGCGCCTGTTCGGCGAACTTGACGGCCTCGCGGACGGTGGTGCGGATGTCCTTTTGCATCTGCTTCCATTGGGCTTGGGTGAGGCAGGCGCGGGAATTGGTGGGAGGACCCCCCGCTTGCGCGGGGGGCTCTGTTGGGCCGATGAGGTGTGCGGCGAGGGTGGCGATGGAGTCGCGGTCCTTCCACTGGTTCAGCTCGTCCTTGGTGCGGTACTTCTGTGGGTCGGACATCGAGTGGCCGTGGTAGCGGTAGGTGATGAGGTTGACGAAGGCGGGCCTTTGCTGCTTTCGGCAGTCGTCGGCGAGTGGCTTGAACCTGTCGTAGATGTTGAGTATGTCCATGCCGTCGATCTGTGCGTATTCCATGCCGTAAGCGGCGGCCTTGCGTGAGAGGTCGTGGGCCATGGTCGTTCCGCGGTCGATGGAGGTGCCCATGGAGTAGCCGTTGTTCTCGACGATGTAGATGACGGGGAGCGAGAGGACCTGAGCGAGGTTGAGTGACTCGTGGAATGCGCCCTGGTTGAGCGCGCCGTCGCCGAGGTAGCAGAGGCAGATTTTTTTCTTGGCCTTGCCGCCGTCTACGGCTTGTTTGAGGACTTCGCGCTCGTACTTGGAGGCGAATGCGAGACCCGCGGCGAGCGGCGTCTGTGCGGCGACGATGCCGTGCCCGCCGTAGAGGTGGTTGGCCTTGTCGAACATGTGCATGGAGCCGCCCTTGCCCTTTGCGCAGCCTGCGGCCTTTCCGAACATCTCGGCCATGCAGGTCTTGGGGTCCATGCCGCGTGCGAGCGCGTGGCCGTGATCCCGGTAGGCGAGAATGACGGGGTCGTCGTGATGGATGCACGCGAGTGTGCCGACGGCCGAGGCTTCCTGGCCGATGTAGATGTGGCAGAAGCCTCCGATCTTGGCCTGCTGGTATGCCTGTGCGGTGCGCAGCTCGAACTCGCGGATGAGCTGCATGTCGTAAAGCCACTGCATGAGGGTCTCGTTGGAAAGATCGTTCGAGAGGCGGTGTGGGGCGGCTTTGTCGGTGCGGGGCCTGGTCGTGGTCGAGGCCATGGAAGCTACTCGCGTGTGTCGTGAATGGGGCGACGGAGCGACCGCCGGTGATTCCCCGCATGGGAGGAGACTTTCGCGGGGATTGGATGATGCGTGCGGCCGCGCACTTTAGGGTTCTCTTCGGTTGTTTCCGCCGAGAATCTTAGGACGGTCGCGCGCGAGGCGACAGTCAGGGGGCGAACAGCGGCCGCGGGGCGTTGTTGGATGGGTTCCGCGTCAAGCCGAGGATCGGTCGAATTGCGGAGGGGGGCGTGAATCAGGGGATCTTGGTGGGCGATTGCTCGTCGCTCATGGCGGCGCGGTCGGTGGCGAGCGAGGGGTGCTGTGTCTGCAGCAGTACGAGGGCGGTCTGGAGCTGGAGATCGTGGCCCAGGCTGATGAGATCCCACGGCTTGGGCCGGTCGGCATCGACGATCGGCTGGCCGTGCTCGTCCACGAGGATCACGTCGGCGTCGCGTCTGATGAGGAGGGCTTGGGCGACCTGGTCCGGGAGCATGTCGACGAAGAGGTCCGGCTTGACGCCGTGGTCCTGGCCTGCCTTGCGGTGGATCATGCGGCCACCCGGCAGCCGGTAGTACTGCGTGGTGAGCTTGAGTGCGGCGCTATCACGGGCGTTGAACCCTCGGCCGCTGATCGGCCAGACATTCTGTACGCTGCCCTTGCCGTAGCTTGTCTGGCCGAGGATCACGGCTTTGACGATGCCCGCGTCGGCATAGTCCTGCAGGGCGCCTGCGACGATTTCGCTGGCGGAGGCGGAGCTCTGGTTGACGAGCACGACGATGGGGATGTCGCCGAGCTTTTTGCGATCGGAGATGTTCTGCACGATCTCTGGCTCGCTGTGGAAGCTGCCGGTCTTGTCGTGGGTGGAGACGATCACGCCGTTGCGCACGCCGGGCGGCCCGAGGGGGTCCATGCCTTGTTTGATGAGGTCGGCGTCGATGAATCGGCTGGAGACGGCGACGGCCTGGTCGAGCAGACCGCCGGGGTTGAAGCGGAGATCGAGGATCATCGAGCTGAGCCCCTGCCTTTTCATCTCGCGAACGGCGAGGTCGAAGTCTCGGGAGGTTTTCTGGCTGAAGGTGGTGAGGCGGACATAGCCGATGGCGTACTCGGGGTCGATGAACCAGTTCCAGCTCTGCTCACCGGGCCCGGCGCGTTCCCAACCCTTGACGGAGTAGAGCGCGATCTGCTTTCTGACGAGCGGGACGTCGAAGTCGGTGGTCTCGCCGTCGGCGTTTTCGCGCTCGATGGTGAGTGTGACGGGCGTGTTGTGCGGGCCTGTGATCACGTCCACCGCCTGGTCGAGGGTGAACCCGAGAGCGGACTTTCCGTCGACGGCCTTGATGATGTCTCCGGAGCGGATTCCGGCGCGCTGTGCGGGCGTGTCCTCCAGCGGCGCAACGACCTTGATACGGAAGCGTTCGTCGAGCTGGATCTGGATCCCGACGCCGATGAATGAGCCTCGCGTGCTTCGCTCGAAGCGTCTGAACTGGTTGGGCCAGATGATGGTGCTGAACTCGTCAAGCGAGCTCATGGCGCCGTTTCCGAACTCGTGGAGCAGCGCCGGCTCGTGGAGGTTGACGGTGTCCTTGTTCCACTTGAGCAGCTCGCGCATTGTGGCGCGGAGGTCGGCGCTGGAGGCGTGATTTCCGAGCCGCTCGAGCTGGGCCGACTCTTCGTCGAGGAACGCGGTGAATCGCGAGGTTGCGTCCTGATCCGCGAGGCCTGGGAATGCGTCGCGCAGATCGTGGGTGTCGATCATGGTGTGGATCGCGGCGATTCCACTGCGGAGCAGCTCGCTCATTTTCTTGTCATGTACGTTGGACTCGGCGGCGCGGACGATGGCTTTGAAGACCATGTCTGGACGGATCCCGTCCAGCTTGTCCTGGAAGCCTGTGCCGGTGGCATTGAACGGCGGGAGGGGCTCGTCGTTCTCGCGGAGCTGCTGTGTGTTGCGCATCTCCCACCAGCGCTCAGGAGTATAGAGGACGATCATCATGAGGCGCTGTGTGGCTCGGCGGACGTCGGTCTTGTAGGTCTGCTCCTTCTCGAAGAGCACGTCGAGTCGGCGCCAGAGCTCGCCGGCGACGAGCCATCGTCCGTCGGCCTCGGCGGAGCGCGCGCCGGCCTCGGCATTCCGGACCAGGTCGGCAATCCGCGGGTCCAGCGCGAAGGAAGACTCGTCGTTCTCTTGTGTCAGGATCTGGAGGGCGACGGCCTCCCTGAGCGCCTGCCGCAGCGATTCGAAGTCGCGTCCCTTGTCCAGGTGTTCCTGCAGTCGCTGCTCAGCCTCGGCGATCTCTGTCTTTCGGGCGTCCTCGCGCTGCACGAGGTTGTGCTCGAGCAGCGAGGTGGAGCGAGTGAGTTTCTCGCGAGAGGCGGCGTCGAGCGAGGGGAGGTCGGCGAGCAAGGCCTCAAACCGCTCGGTGTCGCCCTGAGAGGCGGCGGTCCAGACGGACTGGGACCAGGCGGCGGGGCCGGGCGTCTGAGCCGACAGTGGGGCGGCGGCGAGGGCGAGGATCGAGAGGGTGCGGATTGCGGCGAGCTTGGATGTCATGCGCGTCCTCGGCAGCGTTTGGCCCCGGTGGGGCGGTGGTGCGTGCTCGGCCAATCGACCATGAACACTGGGAAAGTGAGCCGCGGCCTGGGATCCGCTGCCCGACGGAACATATCGGGTCAGTGGAGTCGGCCCGGTCAGCCCAGACTGACATCTCCCCGGAGGAGGATATTCCGATACCTATACCGAAAGTGCGGGCCGCCGGTTCAGGAGTCGTCGGCCGGGCGCACGGTGTCAGGTAATTGATTGGGTGTCTGAACTCCGGGTATGGCGGCAGGCGAGGGCGAACGCGATCGCCGCCAGTGCCAGGACCGTGGCGCTCACGAGGGCGAGCATGATCGGCTCGAACGTGGGCGATTCGGATGCCGGGCGGCTCTGGGCGAGGATGACGGCGAGCATGCCGAGGGTGGGTCCGACGGTGTAGCCGAGGCCGATGAGCGCCTCATGGGAGCCGCCCGCGCTGACGGTGGCGTCGCCGACCTCCATGACGTAGTAGAAGGCGGCGGTGTAGATGCCTCCGATTCCGATGCCGCAGGCGGCCAGGCCGGCGATGAGGAGTGGAAGGCTTTGTCGGCCGCCGATGGCCGAGGCGATGAGGCACAGTGCGAAGCCGGCGAGCATGAGCAGGGCGGTGACGAAGAAGAGCCACCATCGGCCTTGCCAGCCGTGCCATCGTTCCATGAGTACGAAGGTGGCCAGGCGCGACACGGTCCAGGCGGACGCGATGGGCATGGCATGGCGGATGTCAACCTCGAGGCGGATGAGTGCGAAGGGGAGGAACGGGGCGAGTGCGCTGATGACGATGTAGCTGGCGGGGAGCTGGAAGCGGAAGACGGTGAGGAGGCGGGTGTAGACGGGGGGGTGTGGCTGGCGCTGCGTGGGAATGTGGCGTCCCGGCTCGCGGCCCATGGGGATGAGCAGCCCGACCGCGGCCAGGTGGATGAACCCGAGCAGAGTCAGGACGTGCAACGGGCGGCTATGGGCGAGCGGGGCCATGGC
>JADFOF010000354.1 GCA_022563015.1 Planctomycetota bacterium | reverse complement strand
TGCTTCGGCGGCGCTCTCGGCGGTCGGCGTCCCCGAGGCCGCGGCCCTGGTGGCCGACCCGACCGAGGCCAATGCGCGCGCCCTGGTCGCGGCGATCGCCGGCAAGGACCTGTCGGGCGACGTGGCAAGCCTGCTGCCGGCGGCGGCGGCGTATAAGTAGCGGAGAATCGGCGGGAGTCTCCGGCCGATCCCGCTGCTTCCGGAGGCGGTTGAACGAGTAGGATCCGGGAAAGGGGACGTTAGTGGCTGCTTCTGTCGCGATGATGGCGCGGCCCCAGCGTTGGGATTCGCCGTTCGGGCCGGACATGACCGACGGCGACGTCGCCATGCTGATGAGCCAGCCGGTCATCTCGGCCATGGCCCCCGAGCGCTTTCCCGAACACTCGCCGCTCGCCGGCATCCTCAAGAACGACACCCGCCTGACGAACTACAGGGCCGGCGAGATCATCGTCCGCGAAGGCGATTACGGCAACTCGGCGTTCCTCATCCTCGAAGGCGCCCTGCGCGTCGTGCTCGCGCCCAACCTGCCGCGCCATATGATTGGCCGCCAGGCGGCGCAGAAAAAGAACTTCTTCGAGGCTCTCGCCCAGTTGTGGAAGAATAACTGGATTCCCGAGGTGCGCGACCCGTCGCGCTACGCCATCCAGCATGGCGGCACCCATGGCAAAGGCGCCGCGACCCACGTGTTCCTGCAGGACATTCCGGCGGTGCTCGACCAGCACCGCACGGCGCAGCTCACCCAAGGCGCGCTGTTCGGCGAGCTGGCCGCGCTCGGCCGGGTGCCGCGCACCGCCAGCGTGTTCGCCGAGACCGATTGCAGGCTGCTCGAAATCCGCTGGCAGGGGCTGCGCGAAATCCGCAAGTACGATGATAACTTCCGCAAGGAAATCGACCAGCGCTACCGCGACAACGCGCTCGACGACGCCCTCCGGGAATCCGATTTGTTCGGCAATCTCGACGAGGAGGCGTTGCAGCGGGTCGCCGACAGCGTCCTGTTCGAGACCTACGGCAGCTTCGACTGGAACGTCTCCTACAAGAAGCTGCGCTCGAGCGGCAAGGCGGGCAGCCAGCACGAACCGGCGATCACCCGCGAGGGCGACTACCCCGACGGCATGCTGATGATCCGCGCCGGCTTTGCCCGGGTCTCGGTCAAGCTCGGCACCGGAGAACGCACCATTACCTACCTTGGCGCCGGCGACCATTACGGCTTTCCGGGCCTTTATCAGGCCTGGCGCGACGGCGAGACCAGGCCGCTTGGCACCTCGCTCACCGCGCTCGGCTACGTCGACGTGCTCAGGGTGCCGACCCATATCCTGGAGACCTATCTGTTCCCCAAGATCGAGTCGGTGCCGTCCAGGCTGGTGGACATGGCCAAGTCGCGCCGGTTGTCCGACGACGCGGCCATGGAGTGGGCGGTCGAGGACCGCTTCATCAACGGCACCAAGGCGATGCTCATCGACATGGACCGCTGCGTTCGCTGCGACGATTGCGTGCGCGCCTGCGCCGCGACCCACGGCGGCAGCCCGCGTTTCACGCGCCACGGCAGCACCTTCGATCACTGGATGGTGGCGAACGCCTGCATGCACTGCGCCGATCCGGTGTGCATGATCGGCTGTCCCACGGGTGCGATCCACCGTTCCGAACTCGGTGGCATGGTGGTGATCAACGACGACACCTGCATCGGCTGCGCGACCTGCGCCAACTCGTGCCCCTACAACAATATCAGCATGGTCGAAATCCGCGATCTGGACGGCGCGCCGCTGATCGACCCGGAGACCCAACGGCCCATCGTCAAGGCGACGAAATGCGACCTCTGCGCCAGCAACCCGGGCGGTCCGGCCTGCGTCCGCGCCTGCCCCCACGATGCGCTCCAGCGGGTCGATTTCGAGGGCGGCGTCGTCTTTGAGAGTTTCCTCAAGTGAAGACCACCACCGTACGGCGTGTCGCCTACCTGATCCTCGCCGTCGCGCTTTTCGTGGTCGTGGCGCTGCAGGTGCAGAACAGCGCGCGCGCCCTGCGCGACCCGGCCATCCTCACGGGCTATTACCTGTTCGGGCTGATGGTGCTGCTCGGCCTGTTCAACCTGCGCAAGAAGCTCTCCATGGTACCGCTGGGCAAGGCCTCGGCGTGGCTTCGCGTCCACGTGGCCGGCGGGTTCCTCGCCGTGGCGCTGTTTTGGCTGCACATCGGCAAGCTGTGGCCGAACGGCCTGTTCGAGCAGTTGCTGGCCCTGACCTTCTACCTGGTCAGCCTCACCGGTTTCGCCGGCTACGTGTTGTTGCGAATGTATCCCAGCCGCCTGACCCAAAGCGGCATCGAGGTCATCTACGAGCGCATTCCGGCCGAACTCGCGGCCATCCGCGAGGAGGCGGAAGCCCTGATTCTCAGATGCGCGGAAGAAACCAACAACGACACCATCGCACGCCATTACCTGGAGACGTTCCACTGGTTCTTCAGCCGGCCACGGCATTTCTGGAGCCACGCGCTGGGCAGCCGCAAGGGCACCCACTGGGTGCGCAACGAGGTCAATAATCTGCGCCGCTACCTGAACGACGCCGAGCAGACCTACCTCGACAGGCTGGCCGACCTCGCCTTCATCAAGAACCGCATCGACTACCACTATACGGCACAGTCGATCATGAAAGTCTGGCTGCTGGTCCACCTGCCCCTGTCGGTCGCCGTGCTGGCCTTCGCCGTGTGGCACTTCATCCTCGTGCACGTCTATGTTCTATGACCAGCATTCTCGACCCCGATCGCTTTCGATTCGACCGTAGCGCGTACGAGCGGCCGAATTTCCGCTATCGCTGCGGCCGGGGGGCGGCCTGGGGCAAGCCCTGCGTGCGGGGGCCCAACCTCGATGGCAGCTGCGGCGGCACCACCGCCTGCGCCCCCATCAAGAACCAGAACGG
>JADFOF010000353.1 GCA_022563015.1 Planctomycetota bacterium | reverse complement strand
GAAGGCGTCAGATGGCCCCAAGCATCGTCGGCTGGTTGCGGGGAATCCCGTGGGGGGCCGGGGGCGGAGGGGCGCGGCGATCAGCCCTTGCGGAGCATCTCCAGGCGATTCCGCCGGGCCGCGGACTTGCGCATGTCGCGACGCCTGCGTTCAGAGGGCTTTTCGTAGTATTCCCGGCGCTTGACGTCCTTGGTAAGGCCCTCTCTCTCGCACAGCTTCTTGAAGCGGCGCATCATCTGTTCGACGCTTTCGCCGCCGCGTGCCTTGATTCTGATCGCCATAAGCCGTCTCGTCCCTTTACGCTGGAGTCTAGTGGGCGTCCCGATCCCCATCGGCCGGATCGGGGCCGGTCACAAGTAAAGGCGATTGTCGGGGCAAGTCAAGGTGGGGCGTTGTGAGTGGTCTGGGACGGGTGGACGGCAAAGTGTGCATCCCGCCCGGCATTCGGGCCGATGCCACGGCGCGTGCGGGGCCGGAGAACCACCTGATGCAGCGAATCCGATGCCTGTGCCGGTCGTGGGGCGTGCTGGCGGCGATGGGCGCGATGCTGGCCGGGTGTCAGATCGAGCCGGCGCGGCAGGGCGAGGGCCCGGTCTGGGCCACGTACTCGGGCCCCACGCTGACCGCGGAACTGGGCGTTGACGTGCGCGTGCCGGCGGTGCTGGCGGCGGCCGAGGCGGCGCTGGTGCAGCGCGGCTACAGCGTGGTCTCCCGCCGGGGCACCGAGGACTCGGGCAGGATCGAGGCCCTGCCGCCGGGCGTCGGGCGCAGCGGGCGGCCCGGGGTGTGGGAGAAGGTGCTGGTATCCGCGCGCGTCACGTCCCGCGGCACGCAGGTGAAGGTGAAGTTCGAGCCGTGGGGCGACGAGGCCATCTCCCGCGCCATCCTGGACGACCTGCTGTATCGCCTGGGAATCTGAGCAGCATCAAGGCGCGGGCCGAGTTGCGGGCGCGCTCTGTGGCACCCCATTTACCCCACCCCCCGCCCCATTCCCCCGCCACTTCGCACGCCCGCTTCCATACCGTTTGAAGAAACCGGCTGTGCCGGCCGCTGCCCTGCGGGATTCCCATCGCGGGCGGCTGCTTCGAGCTGCACGCATACAATCTCTGAGCAGGGGAACGGGGATCCCGACATCGACGGGTCCGTTGGCATATCGACGTTGCGATTCCACAACCACGGTTGCGCGAAGCGCGTGCGCATGCCACACATTGCCCATGCCGCCAACCGGTTCTTAGGGAATTGCGAAGCACCGATACTCGTTCATCCGAAGATGGTGGACGAGGCGGCGTGAGTGCGATCGCGCCGCGCGCAGGTGTGAACCCGATGGTCGGTGACTTTGGAGCATCACGCATGAACCACCCGACGACCCGTTGGCTGACAGCCGTGACCGCGCTCACGACAGCCGCCCTGGCCTCGCTCTTCACCACCACCGCCCAAGCCCAGGACCAGCTCTGGCTCCGCCAGTTCGGCACGAGCAATTGGGATGAGGCTTTAGGCCTTGCGCCCGACGGCGCGGGCGGCGTGATGGTCGCGGGACGAACCGAGGGCAGCCTGGGGGGGCCAAGCGCGGGTGACCACGACGCCTTCGTGGCCCGCTACGACAGAACCGGCAACCAACTCTGGATCCGCCAGTTCGGCACGAGCGATTGGGATGAGGTGATTGCCCTTGCACCCGACGGAACCGGCGGCGTGATCGTCGCGGGATGGACCGAGGGCGCTCTCGCCGGGCCCAGCGCGGGCCAATCGGACGCCTTTCTGGCACGCTACGACAGCGCTGGCAATCTGCTCTGGATGCGGCAGTTCGGAACAAGCGGCGAAGATGAAGCCCTCGCTCTTGCGCTCGACGGCGAGGGGGGCGTGATCGTCTCGGGATCGACAACTGGCAGCCTGGGCGGGCCCAACGCGGGAATTGAGGACGCCTTCCTGGCCCGGTACGACGGCGAGGGCAATCAACTCTGGATCCGTCAGTTCGGCACGAATAACGCCGACTATCCGTGGTCCCTTGCGCTCGACGGTGCAGGGGGCGCCTTGGTCGCGGGAGGTACGGGCGGCAATCTAGGCGGGCCCGGTGCCGGCGACTACGACGCCTTTCTGGCTCGGTACGACAACGCCGGCAACCAGCTCTGGCTCACACAGTTCGGCACGAGCGGCGCCGATGAGGCTTGGGCCATTGCACCGGACGCCACGGGCGGAGCAATGGTCGCGGGATACACACAAGGCGATCTGGGCGGGCCGAATGCGGGGTATGAGGACGCCTTTCTCGCTCGGTACGACAACGAAGGCAATCAGCTCTGGCTCCGCCAGTTCGGCACGAGCCTGTGGGAGAAGGCCCGGGCTCTTGCCCCCGACGGCACGGGGGGCGTGATGGTCTCAGGATACACCCGAGGGAGCCTGGGCGAACCGAGCGCAGGCGGAACCGACGCCTTTCTAGCCTACTACGACGGCGCAGGCAACCAACTCTGGATCCGCCAGTTCGGCACGAGCGCGTATGACATGAGCAATGCCCTCGCGCCCGACGGAGCGGGAGGCGTGATGGTCGCGGGATTCACCCGGGGCAGCTTGGGCGGGCAGCAGCGTGGCGCTGGTGATGCTTTCCTCGCCCGCTTCGGCGACTTTGGCTGCTACCACGCCGACTGCGATCAATCGACCGGCGCCGGCGTCCTGGACATGCTCGACTTTCTCTGCTTCCAGCGCGCGTTCATGAACGGCGAGGAGTTTGCCTGCGACTGCGACACTACTACCGGCCCGCTCGTCTGCGACATCTTTGACTTCCTCTGCTTCCAGAACGCGTTCGTGGGTGGGTGTCCGTGAGGAGAAGCGACGAAGTGACGGAGTGACGAAGGGGGGAAAGAGACGAAGAGACTGAGAGACGAAGAGACGAAGTGGGGAAGATATGGAGAAACGGAGTGGGGAA
>JADFOF010000352.1 GCA_022563015.1 Planctomycetota bacterium | reverse complement strand
CCACCGACGACCTCGGACAACTGCTTCATCGGCACTTTCACGAGGCGGATGTGCTGGTGATGGCGGCGGCGGTCTCGGATTTCCGGCCCAGCGTCTCGGTCGAACAGCTCGGCCGCAAGATCAGGCGGACCGACGCCGGCCTGACGCTCGATCTCGAACGGACCCCCGACCTTCTGGCAGCCTGTGCTGAACGCCGGCGACCGGGACAATTCCTGGTCGGATTCGCCCTGGACGAGCAGGGCGACCTGGACGCCTCCGCCCGGGACAAGCTCGTTGGCAAGGGGCTGGATCTGCTGGTCGCGAACCCGCTGGAGACGATGGAGGCGACAACGATCCGCGCCACCGTGTACGAGCCGGCCCAGGAGGGTGCCCGGGTCGCCGCCAGCACGCCGGGACCCGTCAGCAAGGCCGAGTTCGCGGTGTGGCTGATGGACCTGATCGAAGAACGAGCGACGCGTGGACACGACGCCGAGCGTTCCGCCTCCAACCCGTGAGGCGATCGAATGCCGCTGCACACCGCCTTGCCCCGACCTGGTGCGCAGCCCGGGTTTCGATTACGATGGGCCGCTGAGATCGGTGAGGCCCCCTGTGACAACCCTCAACGCTCGCCCGCATCGCGAGGAGGTACGAAATGTTGATTCAGAACGGCAGCGATGGCTCAATGTCGCGGCGTGAATTCGTGAGGACCACGGCCGCAACGTCCGTCGCATTCGGGCTCGCGTCGGTTGTGGGCGCGGCCCATGCGCGCGGGTCTGACACAATTCGCGTCGGGCTGGTCGGATGCGGCGGGCGCGGCACCGGCGCCGCGGCCAACGCGCTCCAGGCCGATCCCGGTGTCGAGCTCTTCGCCATGGCGGACCTCTTCGCCGATCGCGTGATCGGCAGTTACGACAGTCTCACGGGCGGTGACTACCGCGACCGGGTCAACGTGACCGACAGCCGCAAGTTCGTCGGATGGGATGCCTACCAGCAGCTGCTGGCACTGGATGAGATGGACAGCGTGATCCTGGCCACGCCCCCCCACTTCCGCCCGATGCAGTTCGCCGCCTCAATCGCCGCGGGCAAGCACGTTTTCTTCGAGAAGCCCGTCGGCGTGGACGCGATCGGCATCCGCAGCGTGCTCGCCGCGGCGGATGAGGCCGACCGAAACGGGCTCAAGGTCGTCGCCGGCACGCAGCGCCGGCATGAGGCCAAGTACCTGCAGCTCATGCAGCGCATCCACCAGGGCGACATCGGCGACATCGTCTCGGGCAACATCTACTGGAACGGCGGCGAGCTGTGGTCCAAGCCGCGCCGGCCCGAGTGGTCCGACATGGAGTGGCAGCTGCGCAACTGGCTCTACTTCACATGGCTCAGCGGCGATCACATCGCCGAGCAGCACGTCCACAACATCGATGTCGCCAACTGGGCGATCGGCGACCACCCGCAGAGCGCCATGGCCCTGGCCGGACGACAGGTCCGCACCGACCCCGCCTTCGGCAATATCTTCGACCATTTCAGCGTCGAGTTCGTGTATTCCGGCGACGTGCGGGTCACGAGCAACTGCCGGCAGATCAACGGCTGCGCCAACCGCGTGGACGAGTTCATCGTCGGCACCAAGGGCCGGGTCTACTTCGGCCGCGGGCGCATCGAGGGGGACGCGCCCTTCCAGTTCAGCGGCGCCCACACCAACGCGTACGTGCAGGAGCACATCGACCTGTTCAACGCGATCAGGAGCGGCTCGGAGCTGAACGAGGCGCGCAACGTCGCCACGAGCACGCTTACCGCGATCATGGGACGCATGAGCGCCTACACCGGCCAGCGCGTCACCTGGGAGCAGGCGCTCAACTCCACGCTTGAGCTCACGCCCGGGGCGTACGAGTTCGGCTCGATCCCCGTGCGCCCGGTCGCCGTGCCGGGCAAGACCAGTCTCGTGTAGCCGGAGAACCAAGAGATGCGAAGACGAGAGTTCATCGGCGCCGCGGCCGGGGCGGTGGGCGCGTCGGCCGGGATGGGTGCGGCGTGGTCGGCCGGCGGCCCGCGGCGTCATGGCCCACACCGGCGCGACGCCCCGCCGACGCGGCCAGCGCTTCAAGCTCGCCTACGCACCCCACTTCGGCATGTTCAAGAACCACGCCGGCGGCGATCTCGTCGATCAGCTCTCGTTTGCCGCCGACGAGGGCTTCTGGGCCTGGGAAGACAACACCATGACCAGACGCCCGGCTGCGGTGCAGGAGCGGCTCGGCCGGGCCATGCGCGACCTCGGCATGACGATGGGCGTCTTCGTCGCCAACTTCGGCACCGCGTTCGGCAAGCAAAGCTTCGTCAACGGCAGCCGGGAGCACCTTGACAACTTCCTCACCGACCTTCGCACGAGTGTCGAGGTCGCTCGGCGCGTCGGCGCCACGTGGATGACCGTCGTGCTGGGCGACTCCAACCCGGGTCTGGAGTGGGACTACCAGACTGCCAACGCGATCGAGATGCTCCGGCGCGGCGCCGAGGTCTTCGAGCCGCACGGGCTGGTTATGGTGCTCGAACCGCTCAACCCGTGGACGAATCACGCGGGGATGTTCCTGAGCCGGATCCCGCAGGCGTACATGATCTGCCGGGCCGTCAACTCGCCGGCGGTCAAAGTCCTCGACGACCTGTACCACCAGCAGATCAGCGAGGGGAATCTGATCCCCAACATCGACAAGGCGTGGAGCGAGATCGCGTATTTTCAGCTCGGCGACAACCCGGGCCGCAACGAGCCGACCACGGGCGAGATCAACTACCGCGGCGTCTTCGGGCACCTCCACGCGCGCGGCTACACGGGCGTGCTCGGGATGGAGCACGGCAACAGCCGCCCGGGCAAGCAGGGCGAGCGCGCGGTGATCGACGCCTACCGCTGGTGCGACGATTTCCAGTAGCCCATGCTTGTCCCACGCCCGGAAAAGAA
>JADFOF010000351.1 GCA_022563015.1 Planctomycetota bacterium | reverse complement strand
ACGTGCCGCTGCGACGCGGCGGGCGGCGGGTGTTCATGTACAAACAGACGATGGACGGGCTGGCTGTGGTCGGGTCGTCGCTGCGGCTCATGGCGGACGAGGCGAGAGGACAGTCGCGCGTGCTGTACGCGGCCGGTCGGATCGCGATCCGGCCCCAGGGCGGCCTGCCCGCGCCCACGGTCACGCCGCGCGAGGCGCTCGCGGCCGCGCAGGCCCACCCGACGGGCCGGGCGCTCACCGCGTGGTCCGAGCCGGAACTGGTGGCGATCTATGACGACCCGCCGCGCGGCAACGCCGAGGCCTACCCGGCGTGGAAGTGCCTGGGTGGTGGTGCAACGGTTCTGGACTCATACACTTTCTACGTGCACGCCCTGACGGGCGAGGTGGCGCGCGTCCATAGCAACGTCATGAACTCCTTCGACATTACGGGGCGAGTCAGGGCGAATGCCACGCCCGCCGACACCAACGCCATCCCGAAGGAGAAACTCGGGCCGGACACGTGGGATCTCACTGCAATAGACTGTCCGAACGACCCGGATCAGGTGGACTTGAGCGACGTGCTGATCCTCGCGTACGAAGGGCAGACGCTGGTGGCTTCGGCGTACAGCGACAGCAACGGGAACTACACGCTGGATGTGCCGAACGGCATGGTGGTCAACATCGAAGCCCACCTCACCGGGCCGGGGTCGGATGTGTACGCCGAAACGTGGAGTATTCCTGGTGCCATCTGGGGCGTGCCGCTGGATCCCATGGTGAAGGAAAACATCAGGGCTCCCGCTTCGGCGCCGGAAGAAACACACTTCTACTTCAACGAAACTCCAACCGACGACGACACTGGCTACGTCAACGCACATCTGCATCTGACGAAGACATGGTACTACCTGGACTTCGCATTTGAGATTCCCAGCGCACCACTGATTGTGAACAATCCATTTCAGCTGTATGGGCCAGCCTTCTACGTTCAGGCGCACCCGAACCCTTGCCCCGGGTGCGGCCCTATATCGTGGCCGGGGAGGATCATCTTCGCGAACGAGCGATACGTCCCCCCCTTCCCTACGCCTCATCGTAACGGTGCCTACTCCACGGTCGTTTCACACGAGTACGGGCACTTCGTCCTCGATCATGGGTTTGGCGTCGGATTGAACTTTCCTGGATTCCACGAGGGCTTCGCCGATGTGGTGTCGCATCTCACGCACGACACGGAAGTTGTTGGACAGGACATTTTCGGATGTGATAATCACGGGCGGGAGCCGCTGGTCTCAAATCGCCAGTATCCCGAGTGCAGTGCCGTCCACCACGATCGTGGCGAGATTCTGAGCGCCGTGTGGCTGAGAATCCTCATCGGTATGCGCGTCGTGTATGGGCAGAGCGCGGGGTGGAACCAGACGCGCGCGTTGCATTTGGACTGGTTGCCCCTCGCCCAGCCGCCGGGCGGCGATCCGAGCGACTGCCCCACACGGGACCAGTCTGCTTCGGCGGACACGCTCATTGAGGTGTTGATAGCCGATGATAACGATGACACGCTCGCCAACGGCACGCCGCACTGCGAGATCATTCTGAGCGCCTTCGCGGCACAGAACATCCTTCCGCCAATTGAAATCAACTGCGGCGGTGACGGGCTGAACGGGTCGGAGCGCATGTGCTACGCCGATTTCGACAGCAGCACCGGCGCGGGTGTTCTGGACATCTTTGATTTCCTGGCTTTCCAGGCATCCTTCGTTGAGCGTGATCCATCGGCATGCGATTGCGATACCTCGTCAGGATCCGGCGTGTGCGACGTGTTCGATTTCCTCTGTTTCCAGGCCGCATTTGCAGCCGGCTGCGAGAAGGAGTAGAATCATGAAGAATGCGGGTTTTCTGGCAGCGGCCGCCTGTGTTGCGACCAGTGCCGCTGCACAATCGAACGGAACCTATTTGCTCACGTCGAGCAACACCGTCAGCCCGAGTTCGCCGATGACGACGATCGGGATTTGGGCTGCCTGGGTTGATCCCGGAGCGACGTTCGTCTACGCCGAGAGCGATTACGACCTGACCGCCAGTGACGGAGAGTTCTCAAACGCCGTCAACGTGCTCAATGGTCCCGGCTCTTCGACCGGCGTCATCGCGGGCAACGTGATCTCCGGCGCAATCAATCGCAATCTCCTGATCCCATCCACTCACCCTCCTCCTCCCGTAAATCCGATCCTGCTCGCGACATACGAATGGAGCACGACCGACTTCAGATCACGCACAGTGGATCTGCACACCAGCGAGACAACCGTGTTTCAGGTCGGCATTCCAAGCTTTCTGGGGCCCCCGCTCATCGTCGATCTCTTTCCCGGACAGTTTACTCCCGGCTCGGGTGTGATCAACGTCGTCCCTGCCCCGGCCGCATGGGTCGTGCTCGCGCTGCCGCTTCTGGCATCACGAAGGCGGCGATGTTGAATGACGGTTTCATCATCGCCGGCACCGAAGTACCGCACTCCGCGGACGAGGGGACGCTCATCGAGGTGCTCACCGCTGACGATGACGACGACACGCTGGCCAACGGCACGCCGCACTGCGAGCAGATACTGGCAGCCTTTGCTGATGGACTCATCACTCCGAATTTCCCGATCGTCTGCGGCGGCGACTCGGCAGGGGCGGGGCGCTCCTGCTACGCGGATTTCGACGGGTCCACAGGTACGGGCGTGCTGGACATCTTCGATTTCCTTTCTTTCCAGCGCCTCTTCCTTGAGAGCGATTCGCAGGCCTGTGATTGCGATACCTCGTCAGGATCCGGCGTCTGCGACGTATTGGACTTCCTCTGTTTCCAGACAGCTTTCGCCGCAGGGTGTGAGAAGGAGTGACACCATGAGACGAATACAATTGTCTCTCTTGACGGTTTTCTTGCCTGCTCCCACTCTCGGTCAGATCACCGGGACGTACCTGCTTTCGACATCCAACGCCGTCAGCCCCGGTGCTCC
>JADFOF010000350.1 GCA_022563015.1 Planctomycetota bacterium | reverse complement strand
ATCCGCTCGAAGACATCTTCGACGTGACGGTTGTCTTCGTAGTTGATGATGCGGATGAGGTCGATGTGTTCATCGTCACGGCCAGCGGTGCGGTCGATGACGCCCTGGAAGCGATCAAGGAGAAGATGGGCGGTGGCTTCGAAACCGAGCGCGTCGGCGGGTATGACCTGATGGCGATTCATGGCGGGGGCGATCCCATGTTTCTGTGGGTCGAGTCGAGCGGTCACCGGCGCACCATCGTGGCTGGGAGAGACGCTCAGCGCGTCGCCGAGGTGGTCTCGTTGACCAAAGGTGACGGCGAGAGTCTGGCCGATTCTGATTCTGCGCTGGCGGATGTCGAGGCGCAGAGGGGCGCGATTGTCTTTGCAGCCACGCTCGATGCCAGCGAAATTGCCAAGCACTCGCTCGCATCGAAACTGCTCAACGAGGCGTCCGCGGTCGTCGTCCAGGTGGGCGAAGACGATGGCAAGGCATTCGCCCAGGTCTCACTGGGCGTCGGAGAGGACAAGGCTCAGTTGATCGCCCAGATGGCGGCGGGAATCGTGGCGGCGGGCCAACTCGTCGCGGGGCACGAAGATGTTGCCAGCGAGATCACAGCCGCACGCATCGAACTGCTCTCGGCGATCCAGTTCAGCTCGGACAATGGCAACGTTCAGGTTTCGTTCCGGTACGATGTTGAGAAGTTCATCGGACTCCTGCAACAAGCACGCAAGGATTACAACTAAGCCGCTGACATGACCTCATTGAGCGAATCAGCCTTGCGGCACATGACCGACGAGCAGCTCGTCCGCGAAAGCGTGGCGGGCTGTTCGCGTTCGTTCGCGGTGCTGGTTGAGCGTTACGAGGGGCGGCTGCTGCGTTTCGTCGGGCGCTGGGCGTCGAGTGAGCACGATGCCGAGGACATCACGCAAGACGCGTTCGTCGAGGCGTGGCGTTGTCTGCACCGGTATGACGATCGGTGGAGGTTCTCGACATGGCTGTACACGATTGCATCGCGAAGAGCGGCGTCACAATTTCGCAGGCGAAAGGACGCGACCTCAGCGTTGGTCGAGACGCACGAGGACGTCGATTCTGTCCAGCCCAGTTGCGCCATGGAGGCGAGCGAGCAGCGGTCGCGGATGTGGCAACTCGCCGAGGCGCTTCTCAGTGATGAGCAGCGAACGGCGCTGTTCCTCAAGTATGCCGAGGAGATGAGCGCCAGCGAGATCGGGCAGGTTCTAGGCAAGCGACCCGGGGCGGTGCGGGTGATATTGTTTCGGGCGCGAGAGCGGCTTGCAGCGGAGTTGGACCTGGAGGAAGGTGAAAGTGTGCGAGAAGAGAGAGAGAAGCAAGCCGCTGACTCGCTGAAATTGAGCGGTTCAGGCCAGCGCAGACATGAGTTGACAATCGATCGGCCGAGTGGTCGGGCAACGCGAACTCTGACTGGGTGAACGAAATGTTGAGTATCTGGCGACGCTGGCGTATCTTGAAGTACATCGAATCGGGCGAGCCCATGCCCCGTTCTATCGAGGTGGCCTTGGAAAAGACTCCGGAGTTGCGCGCGTACGCCGACTCGATGCGGCGCGTCCATGAAGGATTGGATTGGGTGGATGAGGTGTTCACCGGTGCGGGGCTTGCCGAGCGGGTTCTTCGCGAGATCGAAGGCGAGCATGCTCGGACGAGTGACGGGCTGACGTTGTCAGACGCACGGCTCGCACCGATGGGTCGCATTCGGCCGTTAGGGCTCGCTGCGGCGGTCGTACTGATCAGCGGCGTCACAGTGCTGTCGATTCGCCCCTGGTCGGTTCGTCCCACGATCGAAGTGACGGGCGAGTTCTCGACGCTAATCTCGCTCTTCCAGTCGATCGGCGATGACGGCATGATCGCCTTGATGGACCAGTCGCTCGCAGACGAACTCGACGCCATCGTTCAGGACGGCCAGAACATGTGGAGTGTCATCGAGGGGATCCCCGGGGCCGCGTTGATCGGGGAAAATCAGGGCGGCAATCCTGGATAAACTGGTCGGGCACAAGGCATCTGAAGAGGCAGGAAAAAGTGGCCCAAGCGCAGGCGCAGGCTCTATTCGGCACTCTCCAAGACTCCAATTCCAAGCGCACCTTCTCGCGTGCACCCGTCAGAATCTCAGCCCGAAGATCTCCACGAGCGCGAAGATGGTATGAGGGAGAAGGCACCAGGAATTGGCACCAGGAAAGGCGGGGAGAAGATACAAAGCCCCCTGCGGAAGCAGAAAGCCCCTTCGTCGCACCAGCAGAGGGGTGTTTTCATGCCAAATCAACCCTCACCAAACACGAAAACCGCCCATGAACATGAAATGGATCGCGACGTGACAAACGGGTCAAAGTGTGCGACACTGTGCCCATGACCACACTCAACAGACGATCGTTCATCGCCGGCGGACTCTCCGCCACCGGACTGGCCGCGACCGGGTTCGCGGCTGCCGGCTCCGTCACCCGCCCCGGTCGGGCCCGTCACCCCGGCGACGACCACCGAGGCCGGTGCGTCATCTCGTCGGGGAACGGCATGCGCGCCGTGTCCATCGCGATGGAGCGCATCGCCGCGGGCGTGGATCCCGTCGACGCGGTGGTCGAGGGCGTCGCATCGCAGGAGAGCGATCCCAACGACATGTCGGTCGGGTATGGCGGACTGCCCAACGAGGATGGCGTGGTGCAGCTGGACTCGTGCGTCATGCACGGGCCGACACACAAGGCGGGCGCCGTCGCCGCCATCGAGAACATCAAGAACCCCGCCGCCGTGGCGCTGCTCGTCCTCAAGACCACCGACCACGTCATGCTGGTGGGCCGGGGCGCGACGCGGTTCGCCGTGGCCAACGGCTTCACGGAAGAGAATCTCCTGACCGACCGTGCCCGGGCCGCATGGCTCAAGTGGAAGCGAAACCTCAACCCCGACGACGACTGGCTCGACGACGACCAGATGGACCTGCCGCCCGGAGAAGATCGCC
>JADFOF010000349.1 GCA_022563015.1 Planctomycetota bacterium | reverse complement strand
CGAGCCTCATCATCGCCAGGGACATGACGCGCGACAGCGGTTTGCAGGACGACGACCACATCACCATTTTCATCGACACGTTCCTCGATCGGCGCAACGGGTACCTGTTCATCATCGGGGCTGCGGGCGGAAAGAGCGACGGGCTCATCCGCGCGGGCAGGCGTGAGATGGAGTGGGACGGCATCTGGCACGGCAAGGCAACGATCGACGACGAGGGCTGGACCGCTGAGATCGCGATCCCGATGCAGACCGTCTCGTTCGATCCGAAGAGCGACACCTGGGGGTTCAACATCCATCGCATCATCCGGCGTAACAATGAGACCGTCCGATGGGCGAGCCCCCGCCGCGACCAGCGGATCACAACCGCGGCCAACGCGGGCACGATCGTCGGGCTTGAGGACCTGAGCCAGGGCAAGGGTTTGACGGTGGTGCCTTCGCTTGTGGCAACAGCGGACTTTGAGGGAGGCGGGGCCGACCTCGATCCCGGGCTTGACATCTTCTATCAGATCACGCCTTCCATCGTCGCGTCGCTGACGATCAACACGGACTTTGCCGAGACCGAGGTCGATGATCGGCAGGTCAACCTGACGCGGTTTCCGCTGTTTTTCCCGGAGAAGCGCGACTTCTTCCTGCAGGACGCGGGCTTGTTCCGGTTCGGCGGGATCCGGCGAAGCCCGCTGCCGTTCCACTCGCGGCGCATCGGGATCGTGGGCGGGCAGGAAAAGGAGATCCTTGCGGGGCTCAAGGTGACGGGCCGACACGGCCGCGTGAGTTTCGGCGTGCTCGACGTGCAGATGAAGCACGACACGGTGCTGGGCGACAAAAACCTGTTCGCGGGACGCTTCGCGCTGGACGTGCTCAAGGAATCGACGATCGGCATGATCGTGACCAACGGCGACCCGGGCGGGCGCGGCAAGAACACGCTCGTCGGATGGGACTTTCATTACGCCAACAGCGACGCAGACGGCGCGGTGCTCAATGGCGACGTGTGGGTGCAGGCCACGCGCTCAGACCCGACGGGCCAGGAGAGCGAGACCGATACAGCCTTTGGCGGGCGGTTCGGGTACGACGCCGACCCCTGGTCGGCGGGGATCTTTGCTGCGCAGATCGGCGAGGACTTCGATCCCGGGCTCGGGTTTGTGCGTCGATTGGGAGTGCGCGAGTACAACCTAGACGCTGCGTACATCTTTCGGCCCTGGAGCGGGACTCGGTTCCTGCGTTCGATCGAGGTGCGGGGGCGGGCCGGGCTGTTCACTGATCTGGACAACGAGGTGCTGTCGTCGAGCCTCATGTTTCCGACGGTCGAGTTCGAGACCGAGGCGGGCGACACCGCGGAGTTGATCCTCAATCTCAACCACGAAAAACTGGATGATCCGTTCGAGATCGTTGAAGGCGTGACCATCAACGCCGGCACGTACGACACCTACCGCGTCACCGCGGAAATCGACACAAGCCAGTCGCGCACATTGAGCGGCAGCGCCACCGTGTCCTACGCCGAGTTCTGGGACGGGACGCGGTTTGACTGGGGCGGGACGGTGATGGTGCAGCCCTCGGCGCGGTACAGCGTGGGAGCAGCGTTCGAGCAGAACGAGATCCGCCTGCCCGGCGGCGACTTTGATGTTCAGATTGTCTCGTTCATAACCAAGGTGCAGTTCTCGCCCGAGGTGACGTGGTCGAACAGGATTCAGTGGGACAACCAGAGCGACGAGGCGGGGTTCAACTCGCGCCTTCGCTACGAGATCAGGCCCGGCCGCGTCGCGTACATCGTGTTCAACTCGGCGTACAACACAGCCGACTCCTGGGCCACCACGGAGAGCGAGATGGCGGTCAAGATCGGCTGGACCTGGCGGTTTTAGGGAGCAGTAACAAAGTGATAAACAGAGCCCCCTGCGCAAGCAGGGGGTCCTCTCCACCTGCCATTCGCTGGGAGAGACGAGTGACAAAGTGACGAAGCGACGGAGTGACAAAGTGACGAAGCGACGAAGTGGCTCCCTCCCCCGTCGCCGACGGGGGAGGTGCCGAGCGCAGCGAGGCGGAGGGGGTCTGCGCTCGACGGAGTGACAAAGAGACGGAGTGACAAACAGAGCCCCCCGCGCCAGCGGGGGGTCCGCGGTCCTCGCACTCCATGACGCGCAGCCACCGACGCAGTGACGGAGATCCTGACAACCCGCAAGAACCTGAAATCCTCGACCTGCGCGGATCGATGAGCGAGACCTGCGAACGCCGGGAACGTGTTGCCGATCAGCGCCCGGCCGCGGCCTGATCCGTCTGTTTCGGCTGGTCAGGCCGACTCCTTGGCCGCTCCCATCGCCACACAAGGCCATCCTCGGGATCCTCGACCTCGCCGGTCCGCGTGAACCCACACTTGTCCAGAACCCGCGTCGAGGCGTTCGGCGTTGGGAGCGTGTGGGCCCGAACGAGTCGCACCCGACCGTCGTCGAACGCGAAAGCCGTGCATGTCTGGGCCGCTTCCGTCGCGTACCCTCGCCCCTGGAAAGCGGGCACGATGCTGTAGGCGATCTCGACCATCCCGTCCTCGTCCGGCGGCCCCTTGAACCCGACGCTGCCGACAACCAGGCGTTCTTCCCGCTGCACGATCGCGAAGCCGTGAACCCACGGGTCTTGCGCCACCGACGTGCGCAGCTGCGCCAGCCAGGCGGGCGAAATCTCATCAGACACGAGGAACTCCCGAAGGCCCTCCGCAGCCGGCAGCCCGAAGCACCCCTCGAAACGCTCCTGACTCTCGATCAACGCGAGCAGATGCGTGGGTGAGTACGGCGTCAAGACGAGATGGACGGATTCGAGAGTCATGGCGCTCTGTCTCGAGGCTCATCACGGTACTGTGCGGATCGGCATCACGACCTCCCCCGACAAGCTGATCCTCGACCTGGACAGCTCGGTGTGCGAAACCTGCGGACGCCGGGAACGACTGAAATGACGCGCGAAGGATGGCGCGCTCG
>JADFOF010000348.1 GCA_022563015.1 Planctomycetota bacterium | reverse complement strand
AGCATGAGCACTCGTCAGGCCTGGCATTTGACACGCTGGGGCCGCGCGTGCCTGTTTCTGGGAAGCATCAGGCTGGCGGTGCCGGTGCTGACGATCATCTCGGGCATTCTCGTGTGGGGGACGTGGATCGAATCGACGGCGTCGGGCAAGGTGGCGCGGGCGGTGGTGTACGGCTCGTGGTGGTTCATCGCGCTGATGGGGCTGGTGTGCGTGATTCTGGTGGCCGCGGTCATCACGCGGTATCCCTGGAAGCGAAGGCACACGGGGTTCATCATCGTGCACGCGAGTCTGATCACGCTGATCTTCGGCGGGTTCTGGTCGCTGTTCGAGCGCGTCGAGGGCCGACTCATTCTCCCCGAGGGCGGCGCCAGCAGCGTGCTGGAGCTCGAGCAGGAGCGCATCGGGGTTTTCGGCCACGTCGACGGGCAATACAAGCTGCTCGGGTCCGCCCCGATCAGCCCGGCGTCCGGCACGCTGCGCATCGACGATGTGACGCTGCGCGTGGTCGGGTTCTGGGTCAATACGCGCGAGGAGCGAGTGATCGTCAATGATGGAGCCGATGAGTTTCACGCGGTGCAGGTTGTGTTCGATCCCGATGAGCCGAACGGGATGTGGGTTGGGCAGGGATTCGAGGAGCGGGCGGGGTTGGCGATGGGCGGTCTGCAGGTGCGGATCTTGCCGGTGGGCGAGTCGTTCACGCCGGCGGAGTCGGCGGCGTCGGATTCGGGCGGGGACGGCGACTACGCCTTTGTGCGCGATGGTCAGCGCTTCGGCGTGCCGGACGTCGGGCTGGAGGTCTTTGCCGGGTGGACGGTGCAGAGCGTGCGGTTCTTCAAGCACGCCAAGGTCACGCCCGAGGGGCTCGAAGAGGGCACCCCCGATCGCGACAATCCGGCGCTGGAGGTCGTGCTGAGCGACGGGTCGGGCACACTGGAGCGGCACAGCGCGTTTGCGAACTTCCCCGGGGAGATTATCCGCCGGCCGATTCAGGGCCAGGGCGACTCGGGCGCCACGCTGGACGCGCCGGCGAGACAGCGGCTCGTGTTCGAGTCGGTCGCGGGCCGGCTGCGAGTGACGCACGTCGCGGCCGACGGCACGCTCAGTCAATACGATCAGGAGGGCGACCTGCCGTGGTCGTTCGAGTGCGGCGGTCGCGAGCTGACGGTGCTGCGGCACCTGGATCATGCGCGAGCGGTGAGACGGCTGGTCGAGGCGCCGCCCGCCGACAGCACGTTCCCGTCTGTGCTCGTCCGCATCGATGGGGATCCGGGCCCTGAGATCCCGCTCATGTGGAAGAACGACACGCCGATCGAGACGCCGCGGGGCACGCGAGTGCTGCGCTACGGCCCGGGGTCGTACCCGCTGCCGTTCACGGTGCGGCTGGACGATTTCCGCAAGCTTGACTATCCGGGCACGTTCAACGCGATGGCGTTCGAGTCGGACGTGACGGTGACGATCGCCGGGCGGGGACCCACAACGCTGAAGATCCATATGAATCACCCGTTCGTGCACGACGGATGGAAGGTGTATCAATCGGGATTCGTGGGCGACGACATCTCGATCTTCAGCGTGATGAAGGATCCCGGCCTGCCGCTCACCTACACCGGGTGCATCGGGCTGTGCGTGGGGATCTTCCTGACGTTCTTCGGCGGCGGGCTGAGCTGGGGGCATCCGGGCATCCCGGCGCCATTCACACGAAGGAGACGAGTCGATGCGGCGCACGCTTATTCTGCTGTCGTTGCTGTTGCCGATGGGGACGGCCCAGGCCCAGACGTGGCGCGATCGGATCGCCTCGATGCCGATCCAGGACGGTGGGCGGACGATGCCCCTGGACACATTCGCCAAGAGCATCGCCGTCCAGCTCACGGGCCGCTCGAAGTGGTCTCAGAAGCGCGGCCCTGAGGCGTTCGCGGGTCGGCACCGCGTCGAGTTGCTCTGTGATCTGCTGTTTCAGCCCGAGGCGATGAACGATCGCCGGCTGATCGCGATCGAGAATCGCCCGTTCAGGCGTCGGCTGGGGCTGGATGAGAGTCAGCGCTTCTTCACGCCGCACGAGCTGGCGCGCAACACCGCCCTGCAGGAGCTTTGGGTCGCGTTCGGCGAGGCGCAGCGGCGCGATCCGGAGGTTCGCGCGACTCCCGACCAGAAGAGGGCGCTGCAGGTGCGGGCGTCGCTGGAGATCGTGATGGGGTTCATGGTCGGGCGGCGCCTGGCGCTGGTTCCCCACCCGGCCGGCGGCGCCTACGTCGGGCTGGGCGCGCATGGCGCCGACCCCGGGGCCGAGGGCGCGCTCGAGGCCATGCGGGCGTTCGGGCGGGCGTACGTGTCGGGGGAACAACTCGACGCCGCCGCCGCCGATCTTCGGGCCGACATCGACGCCATCGCCACGCCGGACCCCGCCGTCGCCCGCGCCGTGCGCCTGGAGGTCTTCTACAACAATCACCGGCCCTGGCTCATGACGGCGGTGGCCTACGGCTTTGCGATCGTCGCCCTGGGCCTGTCCGCAGTGTTCCTGCGCAAGCTGTTGTTCATGGTCGGGATGGTCCTGATCGCGTGGGGCACGGTCGAGCAGATCATCGGGCTGAGCCTGCGCACCATCATTCTCGATCGGGCCCCGGTGAGCAACACCTACGAGGCGCTGCTGTGGATGGGCATGGTGTCGATCGGTGTGGCGGTGGTGGCGCAGTCGATCAACCGTCGCGGCTGGTACCTCATCGCCGGGACCATCGCCGCGGAGCTCGCCGTGCTCTTCGCCATGCTCGTGCCCCTGGCCGACCAGACCAATACGCTGCCGCCGGTGCTGCGCAGCAACTACTGGCTGATCGTTCACGTGCTGACGATCACGGGGAGCTACGGCGTGCTGGCCCTGGCCGCCGTGCTCGGGCACGTGTATCTGGTCAGGGAGATCCTGCTGCGCCGAACCCCGATCAGGGCCGGCGCGCTCGCCCATCCCACGCTGGTGCAGACCTA
>JADFOF010000046.1 GCA_022563015.1 Planctomycetota bacterium | reverse complement strand
CGTGCGATCCCAGAGGCACGAGCCTCTCCTTCTTTCCCTTGCCCCGCACGCGCAGAGCCTCGCCGGTGAAATCCAGATCTTCGAGATTGAGCCCGACGAGTTCGCTCACGCGGATGCCGGTCGAGTAGAGCGTCTCGAGCATCGCCTGGTCGCGGGCGCCTAGCGTGTCTCGCTCGTCCGGCGCCGCGAGGAGCTTCTCGACCTGCTCGATCGTGATCGCCTTGGGCAGACGCTTGCCCTGCCGGGGCGTGCGGATGAGCGTCATTGGGTTTGCCTCGGCCACGCCGCGGCGCTCGGCCCACTTGAAGAACGACCGCAGCGTCGCGATCTTTCGCGCCATCGTCGCCGATGAATACATATGTTGCGAGAGATGCGACAGGAACTGGCGTATGACGTCCGGCGACGCCTCGCAGATGATGCCGGTGATCGTCTTGGGCTCGATGGCGCCCGCGACATCGCCGGCCCCGCCCGCGCGACGCCGGTACGCGTCCTCCTCCCTCGGCTGATCGAGTTGGATCCCGTACTCCTCGACGAGAAAGCTGACGAACTGCCGCAGATCCGCGCCGTAGCAGCGGGCGGTGTACGGGCTGAAGTGGCGTTCATCGGTGAGGTAGCTCGAGAACGCTTCGGTGATCGGAAGAGTGGACATTCGCCTGTCTCCTGTGCGGTCGGCCGGGGCCGCCGCGGCATGAATCTCTATCGCACGCGTCATGAACGCTGCTCGTCGTCTCGCACCGCCCCATCGGGGCTTCGGTTCATCAGGTCAGCTGGTTGTCCGGCGACGGCCGACGCATCCACGGGGCGGAACTCGCAGCCATCGCTCGCGCGTTGGCACTCACTCCGCCCTCGGAGCAGGGTCGCCGAGCCCGGCGCGTTGTCGCGGCCAGAGGCGAACTGATCGAGCTGTTGTCTGCGGAAGTCCGGCATCCGTCGCTCCGTGCCGCCCGTGCGTCCCGGCGGCGACGAGCCGACGGTCAGCGGGACGGTTTTCCAGCCAGGCGTGGGCCTCGGGCCAGCCGGAGCCACTCGTGCTCGACGAGCCGCCCGACCGCGTGCCACGCCACGAATTTCGTGTACAAGACCATGCTTGCTCGATACCGCCGCCACCCCAGCGGTGAATGGGCGTCCGTCCGTCCGGTCGCGTATTCCTGGATCCGCATCTGCACGTCGTGTCCGCGCGCATCAACGATCTCGGAGATCACCGACGCCGGCGCGTCGTCGAAACTGCTGTTGACGAAGTACTGGTAGTCGGTCGGCTGGTACTCAAGCCGCCGCACGTCAAGGGGCTCGGTCGCCCGCGTATCGAGGCGGCCCGGCCTGGAATACAACGCCAGCGCCAGCCCGAGTGTGGGGGGGTCGTACGGGTCGTACGCCGTCACCGAACCGACCACAAGCCCGTCCACACCCAGCTCGATTGCCAGGCGCTTCAGATCGTCGGGCGTGTCCAGGGAGGTCAACTCCAGCGCCCGCATGGCGGCGATCGTGCGGTTGAGCGGCAGGCATCGAATCCCACGCACCTGCGCGATCGCCGAGACGATCTCATCGCTGACCGCCAGCTCGTCCACCAGCGACGTGCCGGACTCGTTCCGAAGCGGCGCCACAGCCCAGAGCGCGTCGCCGTGGACCGTGTTGTACGGCGCCACATGCACGCGTGGTGCGATCAATTCCGGCTTGCTCGCACATCCCGCCGCCAGCGCGACGACGATGGTCAGCACGAGCCCCCCGAGCGTTCGAGCGTTTGAGCCCCGCATGGTCTTTGCACTTGTCATGGCGTCCTTGCCTCAGTGTGACGGGGCTCCGTCCCCGTCGGTTCAATCGAGCCCGGGCTGTCCCGGGGAATGCGGCGCCGGGGCGGTCAGGCCCGGGCGTCAAGAGGTCCGTGGTCAGCCGTCGTCATCGGACGGCGCGCTGGTGATGACCGCGCCATCGTCCCCGGCGGGCGCATCGCCGGACGCCGCCAGGACGGCCTGGTCGGCGCGGAGCGTCCATATGTTGTCAACGCCGCCGCGATCGGAGACGAAGTAGATCCGGTTGTCGCTGGACCACACCGGCATGAGGTTGATCACATCGTTGGACGTGAGGTTGACAAGCCCGCTGCCGTTCGTGCTGATCATCCACAGGTTCGCGGAGGTGGGGCGGGTCTTGGTCATCTCGGCCCACTGCTTGGGATTGGGCACAGCGGCGAAGGCAACCCGCTCCCCGTCCGGGCTCCACGTGGGGTTGATGCACGCGGCGACCTCGCTGCCGACGATCTCCGTGAGATAGGACGCCTGACCGTCGGCGTAATCGATCGTCCAGATGCTGAACGCCCGGTCGCCACGCCTGCTGCTGCGCTGGAAGACGATCTGATCAGCACCGTTCTGGCCGGTCCCCGCGATCGGGCACCATTCCGGGAACAGCCCGTCGCCCAGGTAGTGCGCCATGCCGGTGTTGAACACGTTGGCCACCCACAGCTCCCAGCGACCGCTCACCGCGCCCAATCGGGAGAACACCAGGTGCTGACCGTCGGGCGACCAGCTCGGGTGCAACTCGTGGCTGGACTCGGTCGTGATCTGGACGGCCTTTCCACCCGTGATCGGCATGATGTAGATGTCCCAGTTGCCGCGGCGGTTGCTCGCGAAGGCGACGCGCGTGCCGTCCGGGCTGATCTTGGGCATCATGTCGTGCGCATCGGTGTTGGTGAGCTGCGTCTTGACGCGGCTGGAGACGTCCTTGATGAAGATGTCGGCGGTGAAGCTGTGCCGCGTGCTCGCGAAGACCATCTTCCGGCCGTCAGGAGAAATGTTCGGATCGAAATTCGCGCCTTCAAGCGAGAAGGTGATCTGCGAGAAGTTCGCGCCGACGTTTCGCACCAGTTCAGACGCGGGCTTCTCGCTGGCCAGCACCTCGCCGAGGATCTCCGAGGCCGACAGCACGGGCTGGTGAGCGTATTCGACGGGGCTTGGCGTCAGCGGAATCCGCTCAGACGCGCCGCCGTGCTGCATGGAGAGTGCGCCGTCATCATCGCCCGCGAGCGCGACATTGAACGGGTCGAACCTGCGCGCTGCGGAATGCACGATCGCGCCGGAATTGCCCGCAGGCATCACAGCCCTTGAAGAAGCGGTCCTGGTCCCGACGTTCGGCCCATTCATGCATCCGCCGAGCACCAGCGCCGCACTCCCGCCCGCGACGATCAACGCTGTGCAGTGGGTCTTGCTCACACTCATCGATGAAACTCCACCGGCGACCGTTTCGGTCCGACGCCGGGCCTGATGCCCGGCCCACTGACGAGATCAAACTCGGTCGGCCGGGCTCCACCGGCACGGACCAGATCGGTGACGCATCTTCCTCCCGGGTGTGGCGGCTCCGCCGGGCATGGCCGGGTGGACTCCCAAGGTGTCCTGAGCCCGCTTTATCGGACTCCTGAAGGCCCCGGCTTGAGATGCCGGTGCTTTGACGACCCCACTAATCGGACGCGCATGACCCGCCCATGAGTCCGGAAACAGAAAGTCCGGAATTTCATCCGCCGACACGCGCCATGCGCACAAACAAGCCTCGGGGGAGCCCACCGCTGTCCCCGAGGCTCGATCGCCATGCCGCCTGATCGAACAGAAACCTAGGTTCCGGGCCGGCGGGTCACGATTGCCGGCGAGTCCCCCCGACGCACCCAACCGCTCCCGCGCGGCGACCTGGCCGTGTCCAGACGTGCGAGATAGTCCGAGAGCGAGGATCTCTGGAATCCGCGGAGGAAGTCCGGCTTGGCGGTCGGGTTCAGAGTCATGATCCGGTCGACGACCTGCTCACGGGTCAACCGGCCACAGTGCGACGAATCCGTCTCCGACGGTTCACGGTAATTCTGTCTCTGTGTGTGTGTCATAAACAACTCACTCCATTGCCGGCCCGTGTCATCCGGGCGGGGCGAGGCTATCGGCCCTTGGTCGAGCACGTGCTCGTGCGGTAACCAATATGGACCTTGCCCGGCCGATGTTGCGCCACGCTCGTGCTGCTCGGGCAGGACTTGCCGATCGAGGCCAGACTCCCGGAGGTTCAGGCCACGCTACACTTCTCACCCCACGGAGCACCGCCCCATGGCCGACACGGCGCGATCGACCGCGAATCTCGACCACCCGACCTTCAAGCTCGTCAAGGGCGCGTTCCCGAACAAGCGGTTTCGCGCCACCGAGTTTCGCGGGCAGTCCACGCTCATCCTTGAGCCGGGCGACCTTCACGAGGTGATGGCTTTCCTGAAGGACGAGCTGGACTATGGCTTCCTGTCCGACGTGTTCGGGATCGACTATCTGAACTACCCGGGCGAGATGCCGGGGCGGTTCGCGGTCGGATACAACCTGATCTGCTTCGATCGCGACGACCGGTTCTTCGTCAAGCTCTTCCTCGACCCCTCGGTTCCGACCGACGGCATCGAGGAGGACCCCGCGCTGTGGGTCGACAGCGTTACGGATCTCTGGCCCGGCGCGGAGTGGCTCGAACGCGAGGTCTTCGACATGTTCGGCATCCGCTTTCGAAACCACCCGGATCTGCGTCGGATCCTGATGTGGGAGTCGTACCCGGCCCACCCGCTCCGCAAGGACTACCCCGTCACCGGACGCGGCGAGCGCGAACGATACCGCATCCTCGACCGCACGTCGTCCTGACGCTATCCTGGGTCGATCCCGCAGCGGGGGCGTTCTCAACGCAGATGTATCGTCGAGATGTGCGCAGGACGCCGAGTCTGAGTCTTCGAAGGCTCGGATATCCCCGATGACGCACGTGATCCGAGCCTTCGCCCGCAGCGGGCTCAGACTCGGCGTCCTATCGGTTGCGGACGCGACGCGTTGATTGAATCCGGTGTGGGTCAGCCACGATCCACGCCCACAATCAGCTCGTGATTCGTCGGCTCGATTCCGCGATTCATTTCGCGTCAGCCGCTCTCACCGGCCGTCATTCCCGGGCAGTGGTCCCACCGGCACGACCACCGGCTGTGTGCCTTCGAGCTGCGCCTCGCCGGTATCGAGATTCCACGTGGCCGCCTGGGCGTGGATGACCGCCGCCCTGATCGGATCCACGAGCGTGATCCGCGACGACTGATTCGACTCGGCGCGGACGGTGCCCGCCAGCGCGTCGTAATGAATCCGGTCGCACAGGAGCTCGCGACCGTCCCACCTCGCGTAGACGGCTCCCACGGCGTCAACGAACTCCAGGTCGCCGATCGTGTTTATTCCCGGGTCGGTCTGCCCGTCCGCGACGCGTGCGGTCCCGGTGAGGCTGTCGCACACCAGATACAGCACCCCACCGTCCGCCGCACGCTTGTGCGATACATGCACATTCCGATCCATCGCGAACCGGCCGGTCGTGCGGTCGAGCTGCATGGAGTTGTCCCAGTCGAACAGCGCCGCGCCGCGCATGCCGCGGGGGTCCATCAAGTCGGTCTCGTCACCGCTCCGGGCAGAATCCGCCGGTGTATGGTCCACAAGCAGCAGCCGCCCGCGCCCCGGAACCGTGAGCACGCCCGACGTATTGTCCGCGATAATGCGGGCCCCGCTGAGGTTCATGGCCCGCACCAGCGTGCGCGGAGCGTCGCCCTCGCTCGCCTCCGCGAATCGTCTCGAGCGAACGATCGCGTCGGTCCCGCCCGTCTCGTACAGCACCGAGCCGAAGATCTCCATGGTCCTGATTCTGCGGTCGAGCCCTGTCCATGCGGGCGCGCCGTCTGTGGCCACGATCGGGGCATCCATATCGGACGCGGGTTCCATGATGAGGCGCACGCGGTGCGCATCGATCGTGTCGATGCCCAACGGGTCGGGCACAAGGTCCGCATGGATGGAGCCGTACCCCTCGATCAGGCCCTCGCCATCATCGAAGAGCATGTCCGTCATCCAGGTGAGCGTCAGGGCGGGAGCGCCGCGATCGACCTGGTCGTCCTCGATGTGCACGAGCTTCCCACGCCCGAAAACGCGCACGCGCCGGGCGATCTCGTCGAGGCTGATCTGCGGCCCGGTCAGGGTCGTGCCGCCGTGGGTCACCTCGGCGGGGTGGTCCGGCCGACCGAACAGTTCCGCAGATTTCTGTTGCGGATGCGCGATGATCCGATCGGCGGTGGCGGTCGAGCGCGGCGAACTTCCGTCGTCACGAACGAATGAGACCGCCCCCTCGAGTTCGACGCGGTCGGCGCGCACCGTGCCGTCGATCGACCCGAGTTCAGCCGTCAGCACCTCGCACCGGGCCACCGATCCGGGCTGCCTGGCGACGACCTGGCCGGTCGCGATGAGCAAGGTCGGCACGGGTCTGGACGAGCCGTCCGCATCCGGTTGGCCCGGCTCGAAATAAACCTCGATCCGGTCGCCGTCGAGCGATTCCTGCCGCGGGCCACGAGCCCTCGCGTGCCCATCGAAAACGGCTCGACGCAGCCTCATCGAGCCGCCGGTGGGCTCGAACGTCGTCGTGAGCGAATCACCGCTGGCCCGGCCGTCGGGGCTGATCACCGTCGCGGCCCCCTCGAACAGCGCACGCTCGACCCCGATGACGTGCTCGCGGTCGAACGCCAGATCGCCCGAGGCGTGTGTGGCCCATTGGATCCGCTGCCCCGTCTCGGCGTTGTCGGCGAAGCCCGGCCCGGGGATGTCGAAAGACCGCCGACCCAGATCGACTTCGATCATCGCGAGCCGGACTTCGACCGTGCCGAGATTCTCGTTCGGCGCGAGAAGGCGCACGCCCGCCTCACCCTCGCCGCCCATTCTGGCGATCTGCGTGGTCGCGGCATACTCCATCCATGCGCACGTGGCGGTCGAGCCGGTCTCGGTGTCGGAAATCCTCACCTGCCCGGCCGGGCTCGATGAGAATCGCATGAAGACATGATTCCCGCCCGCCAGTTCGCTGGGTGTCTCGTCGAGCGGCGTGACGATCATCGGTCCCGACCATCGCAGCTCGATCGGGAGCCGGTCGTCGTTCGGCTCGTTCGGCTCACCTTCGGGCTGGGCGGCCGGGATGAAGCGGGCGATCGCGTGTGCGAGCGCGGGGCCGAACGGCACGCCCGGCGCCGACGATCGCTTCGACACGTCCTTGAGCTGCGGGATCGCGCCCTCGGGCAGCCGATTGTCGCGCAGTCGAACCCACAGGCTCAGCTGGTCCGACTCGATTCGCCTCCCGCCGCGGGTCAGCGCAACATCGTCTGCGAAATCGATGCGGTACAGACGATTCGTCGCCTGTGGCCCTGACGCCGTTTCGGCGGGTGGACCGCTCGTCCGGGGCGGAGTTCTGGGTGCAGGCCGAGACCGCGACTCTGTCTTCTCACGAGGCCGACTCGCGCCGATCGCGACCGACGGCACGTACCGCGCGAACCGGCCTCGCGTGATGCGCAGGCTGTTCAGCGACGCGTCCGAAAGATTCGCCAACGCGTCAAGCCCAACACCGCGCACCACGAACTCGTCGCCGACGATGCGGATCGGCCGCTCGGTTGACAGTTGGCCAAGCGTCGTGTCGAAGCGCACGGACTCGAAGTACCCGATCATGACCGGCCGATCGCCTTCGACATCGACCGCCGAGCCCGCGCCGACCGGATCGAACAGCCGAATCTCGACATTCCCGCTGAGCGAGCCGTGCTCGGGATGCTCCTGCCCCGAGGGAATATAGACCTCGCCGTGATCGGCCCGCATGTAGATCGTCTGCCCGTCGCGATGGAAATACGTCACCCGCGGATCGGCAATCGTGTAGCGATGGTCGCCGAGCGGATCGAGGCGACTGGCCGTGAGCACCGCCCGCAGCGCGCCGTCCGACTCGTCGATCATCTCGACGCGGATGTCCTGGCCCGCCGAGAAGCGTTCCGGCCCGCCGTTGCCGATCGGGGCGGGCATGTCGATCTCGCCCGCCTGGTTCGCCGGCGGCACCGGCCGGTACGGATTCAGCCTGAACAGGCCGACAATGACCAGGCCCCCGATCGCGATCCCAACCGCGATCTGCCAACCCCGCCGGCGAGTCTGTGTCGAACTCATGGCACATCGTATCGCCGCAGGACCTCGTCCAGCCGGCCCATGCGTTCGAGCAGGTGCTCGATCGCCTCGCGCACCGCGCCCCGTCCGCCCGGGGCTTTCGTCACGAAGTCCGCGCACGCTCGCACACGCGGATCGGCGTCAGCCACGGCGATGGCATACCCCGCGCGTCGCATGGCCGGCAGGTCTGGCAGGTCGTCCCCGACGCACGCCGCCGACGCCGGCTCGATCCCGAACCGCTCACACAATCGCTCCAACTCCGCCAGCTTGTCCGAAACGCCCTGCATCACGGTCGTCACGCCGAGTTCGGCCATGCGCGCCTCGACCGCCGCGCTCGTGCGACCCGACACGATCGCGATCTGGTACCCCAGGCCCGTCCACAGCTTGATCCCCAGCCCGTCGCGGGCGTGAAACCGCTTGATCTCGCGCCCGTTTGCGTCCAGCACGATCGTGCCGTCCGTCAGAACGCCATCGACATCGAGCATCAGAAGTGTGATCCGTGGGCGCGGGTCGCTCATCCCTGCACCAGCCGCATCGCCATGAGATCCTGCACGTCGATGATGCCGATGGGCCGGCCGCGATCATCGACGACCGGGATCTCGTCCTGGCGGTACTCGCGTACGAGCCGGACCGCGTCGCCGGCCACGGCGGTCTCGGCCACCGTGTGCGGGTTGGGCGTCATCACCTCGCGGATCGGTCGCGAGATCTGAGCGGGATCTTTCAGAATCAGCCTTCGCAGATCGCCGTCCGTGAAAATGCCCGTGAGCTCTCCCGTGCCCGGATCGACGAGCAGCAGGGCGCCCGGTCGGCGTCCGGTGATGGCGGCCTGCTCGAGGGCGCCGCGCACACTCGCGTCGTGTGCGATCGCCACCACCCCGTCACCGACCGTGAATCGCAGCAGCTCCATCACGGGTCTGAGCATCCCGCCCAGCGACCCGCCCGGGTGCCGGCGCGCGAAGTCCGCGCTCGAAAAATCCCGCCGTCGCGCCACGGACAAGGCAAGCACATCGCCAAGAGCCAGTGACGCTGTGGTCGATGCCGTCGGCGCCAGGAACCCGCCACCGGCAGCCTCGTCATCCGCGTCGATCGTCAGGGCGACCGTGGCCAACCGCTGAAGCGTCGAGGGCGTCGACCCGGGCATCTTGCGCGTGATGGAGACGATCGGGAGCGCGTCCTGGCGGATCATGGCCGCAAGATTCACCACCTCCTCGGTCTCGCCCGAGAAAGAGATCGCGATGAGCGTGTCGCTCTTGCGGAATCGCCCGAGATCGCCGTGGGCTGCCTCGGTCGGGTGAACCGTGTGCGAGGGGATCCCCAGCGAGGCGAAAGTCGCCGAGATCTTGGCCCCGATCAGCCCGGACTTGCCCAGCCCGGACACCAGAACCGTTCCGCCCGAGTCCGCGCAGGCCTGAATGAGCGAGACGGCCTGATGGAACGGCTCCGCGATGGTCTCGGCCATGCCGGCCACCGCGCTCGCCTCGGCACGCAGAACCGAGGCGGCGAACGCTCGCTCCGCATTCAACGCCGCCGCATCGGGTTCGCCCGTCTTCGCCATCGCCGGGAAGGGTAGACTCCCACCGACCGACGAGGCTGCCCCAAAGGCCGGGAGATCGCGTGCCAGACCCCGTGACCACAAGCCAGGACTACCGGGTGAGGCTGGAGGCGTTCGACGGTCCGCTGGATTTGCTGCTCTATCTCATCCGCCGGGCCGAGGTCGATCTGCACGAGATCTCGATCGCCGACATCACCGATCAGTACGTGCAGTCACTCCGGGAGGCCGACCGGATCGACATCGAGCTGGCCGGCGAGTTTCTGGTCATGGCCGCCACTCTCATGGAGATCAAGGCTCGGATGCTCTCTTCGCAGAGCCAGGACGCCGGCAATGGCGAGCACACGCCCCGGCCGGACCGCGATGATCCCCAGGGCGATCCGCGGGCGGACCTGATCCGGCAACTGCTGGACTACAAGGCGTTCCGGGACGCCGCCGCCGGGCTTCAGTCGCGGCTCAAGGAATGGTCGCGGCGCTACCCCAGCGCCAGGATGAAAACCGACCCGGTGCCGGCCGACGAGCCGGGCGCGACTGACCTCGACGATCTGGACCTCATGGATCTCGTCCGGGCCTTCGAGGGGATCTGTGCGTCGGTGAACTTCGAGTCACTGGGCGATCATCAGATCACCTACGACGATACCCCGATCGAACTCCACGCCGCGGACATCATCGATCGGCTGAAGAGCTGCGACGGCGTCGACGAGCACGGACGGATCCCGCTCGCAGAGATCTTCCGCGGCAGGAGTCGCAGCGAGATGATCGGGCTGTTCGTGGCGGCGCTGGAACTCGTGCGCCGGCGCGAGCTGCTCGTCTCGCAGGACGATCCGACCGGTGCGATCACGATCTCGCTCGGAGAACCCAGCGACGAGACTCCGGCCCCGATCGCTCAGTAATACGGATTCCGAACCAGCGCCAGTCGGAGACCGCGCGGGGTCCACGCTGAATCGACATCACGAATGACAGGTGTCCGTGCTCGTTTCCGCGCGCGACCCGATCACGCGCACGTTGCCGACGCGCCGCGTCACGCCGATCCGATCGAGATACTCGCAGATCGGGACCGCGTACTTCCTCGACGAATCAAGCTCATCCTTGATCTGGCTGACCGTCATCTCGCCGATCTCCCGCAGCCGCCCCGCGATGCGTTGCCGCAACTCTTCCTCGCGCCGGGCGTGCAGCACGAACCCGCTCCCGATACGGACCAGGCGCCCGCGGCTGACGCACAGCTCGATCACCGGCGCCAGCTCAGACTCGCTCGCGTCCAGTTGCACAGCCAGGTCCTTCTGGAGCGGCGGGCGAAACGCCGCGTCGCGGTACACGCGGTCGACATGCTCGCACAAACTCAGCTGCCGCTCGCTCAACGCCGGCTCGAATGACGACAGGGCGATCCCATCGCCTTTCATGCGAATGTCGCCGCGCCGGGCCAGCAGGTCGAGGACGCCGTCGAGCAGCCGCTCCTCGACATACGCCAGTTCCGACGCCAGTCGCGACCGGGGGATGGCCGACTCCAGCGGCGCCGCCGCGTGCAGCGCCCGCATGCTCGCCATGACCCGCGCCGTCAGTTGCTCGAAGCGATCACGGTGCAACAAGGCCCCGGCGTCGGTCGAGGCGGGCACGGCGACCAATCTGCCGTCGCTTGTCAGCCCTTCGATCACGTCCTTTACCGAACCCGGGGCCAGGTCCGCCTCGCGCTCCAGATCCGCGAAGTCCCATCGCCGTGTGTCGCGGAAGAACACCGCCGTCTCCGCACGCACGCTCGGGTCGTCGCTCCCGAGGTCCGCCAGGCGTGCGCACGACGCCGGATCTCGACGCGAGATCGGGCCCGGTGTCGGTTGGAGCACGATGCCGCCCCCCAGCGTCGTCACCGGCGACTCGCCGCGCACGACAAATGGCTGGCGGCAGCGCGCCACGACCGGCTGCGCGCACACCAGCTGCGCGATCCCGTATTCGCCCGGCCTGACCTCCGGGCCGTCCAGCAACCGGACGCTCGCCATCAGCTCCGACGAGCCGATGTGAAGCCTCACGCGCGAGCGGTGCCGGATCGGTCGCGCACCGTCGGCGAGCGTTCCGAGGCGCACCGTGATCCGTCGCGACGGCTCGAGCGAGCCCGGTGCCGCCAACTCGTGCCCGCGAGCGATCTCCGAGTGGTGCGCGCCCGAGAGGTTCAGCGCAACCCGCTGCCCGGCTACGGCTGCATCAACGCTCCGGCCGTGCGTCTGGATCGCGCGGACGCGCACGCGGCGCCGCACGGGCAACCACTCCAGCTCGTCGCCCACGCCGACGCGCCCCGACCACGCCGTGCCCGTCACGACCGTTCCCCTGCCCTCGAGCACAAACGACCGATCGATCACGAGTCGGAACGGGCCATCGCTCGTACGCTGAGGTGTTGCCGTAGCCGCTTCGGACAGCGCCTCTCGCAGCTTGTCCAGGCCGACCCCGGCTTTGGTGGACGTCGCGACGATCGCCGCGCCTTCCAGGAACGTTCCCGCCGTCAGTGTGCGGATGTCATCTCGCACCAGGTCCAGCCACGACGCCTCGACCAGGTCCGACTTGGTCAGGGCGATCACGCCGCGCCCGATCCCGAGCAATCGCATGATCGCCAGGTGCTCTCGCGTCTGGGGCATGACCGAGTCGTCAGCCGCCACCACCAAGAGCGCCATGTCGATCCCCACCGCCCCGGCCAGCATGTTCTTCACGAACCGCTCGTGCCCGGGCACGTCAACGATCCCGAAGTGCACATCGCCGATCGTCAGGTCGGCGAACCCGATGTCGATGGTGATGCCGCGCTGCTTTTCCTGCGGGAGCCGGTCTGTGTCCACACCGGTCAGCGCACGGACCAGCGCCGTCTTGCCGTGGTCGATGTGCCCGGCGGTGCCGAGTATGAGTTCTCTGGCCATGACGGACTTCCGGATCCTTGCGCCCCCGAGGCTCGGGCCCGGGATCGTACACACCGCCACGCAAGTGCAGCAGAATGACCCGTCATTCGAGCACGAGCCGATGCGGTCCGGCCGGCTCGACCGTCCCGACGATCGCGGCGTGTTCGACGCCGCGCCCGCGACACGCTTCCACCAGTTCGTCCGCTCTTTCGCGCTCGACGGCGATGAGCAGCCCGCCGGACGTCTGTGGGTCCAGCACGATCTCGATCAGCCGCGCGTCCGCCTTGGGCGGGATCACCATCTTCGCCCGGCAATACTCGCGATTCGTGCCGCTGGCCCGGCTGAGGTTGGTCGGCTCGGCCAGCGCGATCGCTCCCTCGATCACCGGCAGCCGATCCAGCTCGATCCGGATAGTCACGTCGCTCGCGTCGGCCATCTCGATCGTGTGCCCGGCCAGGCCGAACCCGGTGATGTCCGTAGCTGCTCGTGCGCCGCAGTCCGATGCGGCGGCCGACGCGCCGTCGTTCAGCTCGATCATCGACGCGCACGCCCGTTCGAGCACGTCGGCCGGGCACCGATCCGCCTTGTTCGCCGTGGTGATGATGCCCGTGCCCAGCGGTTTGGTCAGGACCACCACGTCGCCGGAAACCGCGTTCTGATTGCTCCGCATCCGGGCCGGATCCACGACGCCGGTCACGCACAGCCCGTACTTGATCTCGCGATCGCGCACCGAATGTCCGCCGCCGATGACCGCGCCCGCGGCGATGACGCGCTCCGCTCCGCCACGCAGGATCTCGTGCAGCAGTTCCGGCTCCGCGTCCCCCTCGGGGAAGCCGACGATGTTGAGCGCCAGCCTGGGCTCGGCCCCCATCGCGTACAGATCGCTCAGCGCGTTCGCCGCCGCGATCTGCCCGAACACGAACGCGTCGTCCACGATCGGTGCAAAGAAATCAACCGACTGCGCGATCGCGATGCCGTCGGCGATCAGGTACACAGCGGCGTCGCTGCACTGGTCGGCGCCGATCAGCAGTCTGTCATCGGTGAACGGGGGTAGTGCTCGCACGACCTGTGCGATGGTGCTCGCGTCGAGCTTGCCCGCTCACCCGGCGCACGTGGAGTAGCTGAGCAATCGCCTCTCACGCCCGGTCAGTTCGCGTTTGTCCATAATCGAGTGCGCCGATGCGGCACCGTGCATCGATCCGCCCGTTCGCGGGCAGCCAGCCCGATGACGATGCCGCCCAACTATACGGGAGTGTTCGCCGCATGGACGCCATCGGCTCAGGGGGCGCGCGGTCGCCGGTCACGGCGTTATGGCCGACCCCAGCCCCCGCCGCCCGGCGTCTCGACGACCAGCACATCGCCCGTCTCCACCTTCACCGTCGCCACCGATCCCAGGTGCGCGACCTCACCC
>JADFOF010000045.1 GCA_022563015.1 Planctomycetota bacterium | reverse complement strand
GATCAACTTCAACGACTCCCGTTTCGGTGGGGCCCGGCTGATCTCTGCCAACTTCGACGGCGATTCAGCATTGATCTTCGACGAGCTGGGCGGCCCGGTGCAGACACCGACCGGCGACACGCCGAGCATGGGGGGCACGGTGCGTATCGAGGGCAGCGGCGTGACGTGGGACATCATCGTCGAGGCGTACACGGGCCGGATCACGGTGGTGAAGGTGACGCCCTAGCGGGCCGGCCATACTCGGGGCAGGTGCTGGAGATGAAACGCTCGATCCGAATAGCGGCGGTGATCGTGGTCGGCGGGGGTGGAACCATCGCGCTGCTGCTGTGGGCGAAGCTGAAGCTGGTGACGGGCATCCCGCGGACGGTGTACGCGCAGCCGGAGTCAGTCGAGCCGGGCGTGGACGAACCGGATGAGGAACGCCCGGGCGAGGCGACGACCGCGCTGGCGGATGACCCCGCGCTGAACCAGACGGACCGCGCCGGTCAACCGGACCGATAACCAGCGAACGCGAGCGAGCTGTACCTGGGCCGGGCCCTGAACGACGCGGACGTCTGTGCGTGCGTCCCGGGTGGGTCCGATAGCCCGCAACCCACGCAGGGCGCATACTCGGCGCATTCGGAATTTTCGGATGTATCTCCCAGAGTCCACCCAAGTTCGCAAACGTCTTTGACGACAAGGGCTGTGCAAGACCGTGCGAGTGCGCACCGGGCGCGGCCGCGTCAAGGCCGAGAGAGCATGGCATCAGTGAAGTTCAAACGAGGAAACGTCATGGGTAATCGAAAGAACCAGATTGGTGAGAACGGCGGAATCACGCGGGCCAAACAGGCCGGGCGCGCCCTGGCGCTGTGCCTTCTGGCGGGAACCTCGACGAGCTGGGCTCAGGTCGGAGGTGCCGGATCCTCCGCGCAGCCCCCACAGGACTTCCGGAATCCGGTTGACAGGGGTGACGAGCTCTCGCACCAGATCAAGGTCACCAACATGATCGTGGATCTTCACGTCCAGGACGAAGATCTGGCCACCGTGCTCCAGATGCTGTCCATCCAGACCCAGAAGAACATCATCACCGGCAAAGATGTCAAGGCGTCGGTGACGGCCAACCTGTACGGCGTGACGTTTTATGAGGCGTTGGACGCAATCCTGCACGCGAACGGCTACGGGTACGTCGAGCAGGGCAACTTCATCACGATCTACACCTCCGAAGAGCTCAAGGCCTTCCAGGACGCCAACCGTGTCAAGGAGTGGAAGATCATCCAGCTGGACTACCTGAATGCGGTGGACGCGGCGGCGTTCGTTCAGGCGCTGCTCTCGCCCGACGGCACGATCACGACCAACGCCAAGGCCGAGGACTTCAACGTGCCCCCGGATTCGCCCGGCGGGGGCGAGGACTTCGCCCTCGGAGCGACGATGGTCGTCGTGGACTGGCAGGAGAACGTGGACGCGATCTCGAGCCTGATCGATGAGCTCGACACCAAGCCCGTTCAGGTGCTGGTCCAGGCGGTCGTGCTGCACACGACGCTGACCGAGGCCAACGCCTGGGGCATCGATGTCTCGATCCTCGGCAGCATGGACTTCAACGACTTCATTCCCATCGGCGGTGTGTTCCAGGGGATCGATGCGCTGCTCGGCGGCAATGGGACCGGCTCTGTGACCGGCGGCGATGGTCCGCACATCGTGGGCACACAGGCCACGGGCGGTACGGGCCCGGGGACAGCCAAGCTCGGCTTCGTCTCCGGCGACGTCGCCGTCTTCATCCGAATGCTCGACGAGGTCTCTGACACCAGGATCGTGTCGAGGCCGAACATCCTGACGCTCAACCGTCAATCGGCACGCGTGCTGGTCGGTCGCAAGGTGGGCTACCTCAGCACCACGGCGACCCAGACGTCCACGACACAGACGGTCGAGTTCCTCGATACGGGCACGCAGTTGTACTTCCGCCCGTTCGTGTCCAGCGACGGCATGATCCGGATGGAACTCAAGCCACAGATCTCCGAGGCCGTCATCCGCAACGCGACGGACGCAACGGGTGCGGCGGTGACGATCCCCGACGAGATCACCAACGAGATCACCACGAACGTGATGGTGCGCGATGGACAGACGATCGTGCTGGGAGGTCTGCTCCGTGAGGCGAGTACGGCGTCGCGCCGCCAGATCCCGTTCCTGGGAGATCTGGCAATTATCGGGGGCGCGTTCCGAGGGAACGAGGACGCCACCGAGCGGAGCGAGATCATCTTCATGATCACGCCGTCGATCATCAATGACGCGCAGTTGATCGCGCAGGCGGAGCGAGCGTCGTCGAAGGTCCGCCAGGTGCGGTCGGGCTTCCGGGCGGGTCTGCTCCCATGGAGTCGCGAGAAGCAGTCCTCGCAGCTGATCGTTGAAGCGGAGCGGCAGGCGCTCGCCGGAAAGCTGAACCGCGCACTCAACATGGTGCAGCGGTCCCTGCAAATGTTCCCCTATCAGTTCGAGGCGATCGCCCTGCGCGAGCGTCTGATGAACGAGGAAGCGGTGTGGCCGCGTCGGAACATGATGCACGACATCATCCACGGCGAGCTCCAGCAGATGCTCGAATCGATCCCGGTGGAGGGTGACGCGGGCGACGACGGCAACGACGACCAGATGGGCGCCGCGTTCGATGAGGGTTCGTTCGAGTTCGAGACACCGTTCCCGGCCGCGGCCGCGATCGCCGTGCAGGAGGAGGAACTCCGCTTCCCTTTCGTTGAGACGGAGCCGACAGACCGAGCCTTCATGGACGAAGAGTTCGCGGCTCTGACGGACCTGACGGAGTCAACACCGAGCCCGACGAGCGGCGTGCTCGAAAGCGAGCCCGAATGGCTCGAGCCCGATGTGGTCGAATTCGAGCCTGAAGCGTTCGATCCGTTTTCGGTCAGCGTGACAACGCCCGGGGAGCCCGAGGCGGTGGTGGTCGATGCCACGCCCGTCGTCAACGCCGCTGAGCCGGTGGACGATGGTCGTCTGGACTTCTCCTTCAAAAACGAGGACCTGCAGACCGTTCTGCAGACGCTCTCGCGAGCGTTTCACGAGAACGTGATCTTCGGCGACGATGTTCGCGGCAAGGTGACAGCCCAGCTGTACGACGTCTCGTTCGAGGAAGCGCTGGGCGCGATCCTGCTCGCGAACGGGTACGAGGCCATCGACCGCGGCAGCTTTCTCGAAATCCGCCCGAACCAGCCGATCGAACCGGCGGCGGCGAAGTTCCGCCCAACGACGACGGGCGTGGCCGGTGCGGGTGCCGGACAGCACACCGAGCCGGTCGAGAACAACGTGGCGCCGGCCGGCGATGGCGACCAAGCCGCGGCGACGAACTGGGATGAGTTGTTCGAGCGGACGGCTTCGGAGCAGTTCTGGGGCAAGGTGTTCTGGAGCGGCTGGGTGAATCACGGGCTCGAAGCGACCGATGGAGAGGACCCAGGGCCGGTCAGTGTGGATCCGACCATTGAAGATGGCTGGTTCCGGGCAGTAAACGACCCGTACGGCGAGCTTTGGATGACGCCGATCACCGCCGGGGTCAACGACGAAGAGGATCCGAACCGCTAAGCGGCGTGAGCCCGGCGGGCAGACGACGCGAGCAATCTTGCCAGGAGATCGATACCGATGTTGAACGCGAGAACAACGATCAGGAACGCACGCCATCTGAGGCGGCTCTGCGGGCGCGCCGCGGTGCTGACCACCCTCACCGCGAGTGTGGCGCTGACGGGCTGCTCAGGCCACGGCGGGTACACACAGGAGTTCCTCGCCGAGCGCCAGGCAAAGATGGCGATCCTGAAGTCAGCCACAGAATGGGACTTCGCCCACCAGCGGTTCCTCGCGGGCGAGCTCGACAAGGCGCTGAAGCATGTCAGCAACTCGATCGCAATGAACGACAACGTCGCCAAGTCGCACATTCTGCGCGGACGCGTGCTGATGGAGCAGGCGGTATTCGACGAGGCTTTCGTGTCGTTTGATCAGGCGCTGGTGATCGACGAGAACAACGTCGAGGCGATGTACTACACCGGGCTGTGCTACGAGCGCGTGTCGAATAAGGAGCAGGCGCTGCACTTCTATCTCATGGCCGCCGACGCCGAGCCGTCCAGCGCACAGTACGTGGTCGCGGCGGCGGAGATGCTGATCGACCTTGACCGGATCACCGAGGCGATCGAGTTCATCGAATCTCGGGGTGATCGATTCGAGCACAACGCCGGTGTGCGTCAGACGCTCGGGCAGATCTCGCTGATCCAGGGCGAGTTCGAGCAGGCGCTGAAGTATCTGAGCGAGGCGCGGATTCTCGCCCCGGATGCGAACGGGATCCTCGAAGATCTGACGCGGGCGCAGATCGCCACCGAGCGATTCGCCGAGGCCGAGTTCAATATCGTCAAGCTCCAAAGGAGCGTGGAGGGCGGCGAGACGCGCCGTGACCTCAAGCACATGCGGGCCAAGTGCCTGGTCGAGGTCGATCGCCTTGTCGAGGCGCGCCAGCTGCTCATGGAACTGACCGGGGACGACGACGGCGAGCGGGATGTGCAGGCGTGGAAGGAGCTCGGTCATGTCGCGTACATGCTGGGCGACGGGTACAGGGTGAAGCAGGCGGCGGCCCGCGTGATCGCGCTCTCGCCCAACAAGCCCGACGGGTACATGCTCCGGGCCCTCTGGCAGCGTCAGGACGGCAACCTCCAAGGGGCGTTCGAGAGCCTGACCGAGGCCGTGGCGTTGAGCGATGACGCCAACCCGAGAATCCTCCGCGGCATCGTGGCGCAGCAGCTCGGACGTTCCGCCGACGCCCGCGAGAGCTTTACCGCCGCGCTCGAGATCGACCCGGGCAACGAGGCTGTGGCGCAGCTCCTGAACCGCGTGAACTCGACGCAGTTCGCGACGGTGCGGGACGACGATAACTGACCGGCGGTTTCAACCGCGCATTTCACCGCCCGAGCCCGAGCCGCGGACCACACGCAGGTCATGCAGCTCGGGTTCGACGCGCGGGCGCCCTGAGAAGAACGAGAGTTTGGGCGTGACCACGGCGTCGATCCGGTCTCCGGCGGCGATCCGATCCGCCAGATGACCCAGCCGCCACCCGACCAGGCGGAAGATCTTCCCGTCGCCGCCGGCGTGCAAAGCCAGGTGCGCCCCGGACGATCCGAATCGATTCGGAGCACGCTCGACACGAAGCGACGACAACCGAACCCGCACGCGCGGATTGGCCCGGCCGAAGGGCGCCAGGCGGTCGAGCTGCTGGATCGTCCGCACTGACAGCTCGCCGGGATCCGCATCGCAGTCCACGTGCAGGGGTGAGATCAGATCCTCGGCCGTCAGGGCCGTGTTGGCGCGATCTGTGAAGGCCTCAACGAAGCGGTCCAGCTGGTCCGAGCGCAGCTTGAGGCCCGCCGCCATATCGTGACCTCCGAATGACTCGACATGCTCGGCGCAGTCGGCGATGGCGTCGTGGATGCTGAATCCTTCGATCGATCGGCCCGACCCCGAGCACAGATCGCCGCAGCGCTGCAGCAGAATGGTGGGTCGGCCGAATCGCTCGACCAGGCGCGAGCAGACGATGCCGACGACGCCGGCGTGCCAGTTCTCGTCGGCCAGGACGATGGCTCGAACGTCCGGGTGCGTCATTCCCGACCGCTCGGCTCGGTCGATGGCCTCGGCGAGGATGCGCTGCTCGACGCGGCGGCGCTCATCGTTGAGCCTCGTGAGCGAGGCGGCGATTTCCTCCGCCCGGGCCGGGCTGGCCGTCGTGAGCAGCTCGATCGCTTCGCGTGCGTGGCCCATGCGGCCGGCGGCGTTGAGTCGCGGGCCGATCCGAAAGCCGACCGCCTCCGCATCGATCTGATCGCCGGCAAGCCCGCTCGCCTCGACCAGGGCGCGCAGGCCGACGATCGTGGAGTTCTTGACCCTCGGCAATCCGAAGCGGGCGATGATGCGGTTCTCGCCCACGAGCGGGACCACGTCCGCGATGATGCCCAGCGACGCCGGCGCCAGCATTTCCACGAGCAGGTCGCGCAGTGCGTCGGTGACGCGTTCGGAGGCGCAGCTCATGGTGGCCAGCCGCCACGCGAGCTTGTACGCCACGCCGGCGCCGGGCAGATCGCCAAACGGGTAGCTCGAATCGGGTCGCCGCGGATGGACGACCGCAAACGCGTCCGGCAGATCGTCCATCGACGCCGGTGGAGTGTGATGATCGGTGATGATGAGGTCAACGCCGAGCCCGCGGGCGACCTCGGCCGGCTCGACGGCCGTGATCCCGCAGTCCACCGAGATGATGACTCGAGCACCGGCTTCGGCGAGTGAGCGGATGGCGTCGGAATTGAGCCCGTACCCCTCCTCGAGCCGGTGCGGCACATACGTCCGCACCTCCGCCTCGGGCGCGATCGCCTTGAGCAGGTGGTACACGATGGCCGTGGCGGCGATCCCGTCCACGTCGTAGTCGCCGTAGATGACGATCGTCTCGCCGCCGCGGGCCGCCCCGAGCAGACGCTCCGCCGCACGGTCCAGGTCGGGGATCAGCGACGGGTCGTGCAGGTCCAGCAGCGAGGGGCTGAGGAATGCGTCGGCGTCGTCGGGATCGCCCAGCCCGCGGGATGCGAGGACGCGCCGCACGAGCGGTTCGAGGTCGCCGGGTGTGTCGGCATCGATCGCTGACCCAATGAGCCAACGCCTCAGAAGCCCGCAAGGAGCGGTCTCAACCTGCATCCGTGCCCTCCCGCGGGCTCGATCAGCCCGACGTACGCCGGTAGACTACCCCATTGGGCGGGGCTGGGCGCGCCCCGGAATCCGATCGATGCAACGCGATGGTCAGAATAACCAAGATCTACACACGCACGGGCGATGACGGGCAGACAGGGCTCGGCAGCGGGGAGCGTGTGTCCAAGTCGGCGCTGCGGGTCCGGGCCTACGGGGCGGTTGACGAGGCCAACGCAGCAGTGGGGGCCGCGATCGAGGGCTGCCGAGGATGCGACCAGGCAGAGCGGCTGGGCGAAGTGCTCCGCGAAACCCAGCACGACCTGTTCGACCTCGGGGCGGACCTGTGCGTGCCGATCGGCACGGGTCGCGGCGAGGAGGATCTGCGGGTGTTGCCGTCGCAGACGAAGAGGCTGGAGGGGCAGATCGACGCGTTCAATGCCGACATGGAGCCGCTCACGAGCTTTGTCCTGCCGGGTGGAACCACGGCGTCGGCGTCGCTGCACGTGGCGCGCACGGTCGTCCGACGGGCCGAGCGTGAGGTTGTTTCGCTGCTCGAAGCCGAGCCCGACCTGACAAACTCAGAGACGGTGCGGTACCTCAATCGGCTGAGCGATCTTCTGTTCGTGCTGGCGCGCTCAGCCAACGGCGGAGATGACGTGCTCTGGAAACCCGGCGCGAATCGGGAGGGCTGAGAGCGTGGCACGCGGGCAAGCCAGCCAGACGTTCACCATGGAGTTCGGGCGCGAGTTCGAAGTCGAGCGTGAGGCGTGGCTGCGCACCCGTTTCTTGTGGTACACCGGCGTTGTGGCGGCGCTGGCGGTGTCGTGGCTGCTCATCACGCTCCTGGCCCTGAGTTTGAGCGATCCCGGCAAACTGCTCGGGGCGGTCTCATTGACCCGGAGCGCCATGATCCTGCTGACAGCGGTTGTCTATGCGTGGGCGTTCTGGTATGTGAACCATCGCACTCAGGTTTCCCGAGAACGGCTGCTGAGGCTTGTTTACACGCTGATTGTCGCCGTGGGGCTCTTGCAACTCGTGGCCCCGTCAGTCGCCTCGCTCACCGATCAACCGGGCGCCGGTCTGGGTCTGGAATGGATCGGCGTCGTGTTCTTCATTCACGTGTTTGCCTGCATGTTTCTGCCACTGACCGCGTGGGAAAGCTATCGGCCTTTGGTGCCGCTGCTGGTCATCAACGGTGCGTTTCTCATCCTGCGTGAGCCGTCAATATTGAGTGTGGTTTCGGTCGTGTTCACGCCCATCATTGGCGCGCCCGGCGCTTTGATCTGCCGCTTTCGACACAGTCATTTTCGTCGAGAGTTCACCTTTCGCGCGTTGCGCGGCCGGTACGCCGAGATGAAGCGCGAGCTGGTGGACGCCCGTCGTCTTCACGAATCGCTGTTCCCGTCGCCGATCGACTCGGGGCCGATCCGCTTCAAGTACATGTACGAGCCGATGCGCCAGCTCGGGGGCGACTACCTGTACGTGAATCGTCGGACGATCGAGGATGACCACGAGCTGAGCATCGTGCTCCTGGACGTCACCGGGCACGGGATCTCCGCGGCGCTCACGGTGAACAGGCTCCACGGCGAGCTGGATCGGATCTTCGCCGAGCAGCCCGATATCGGCCCGGGCGAGGTGCTGCGCCTGCTGAACCGCTACGTCCACCTCACGCTGGCGACACACTCGGTGTATGTGACGGCGATGTGCGTGCGGGTGCGCACACGGACCAACGATCTCGAGTACGCCAGCGGCGGCCACCCGCCCGCGTTCCTGCGGGCCGTCGACGGCTCGATCGAAGAGCTGGGCTCGACGTCGCTCGTGCTCGGCGTCAATAACCACGACGATTTTGAGCCCGAGCCCGCGACGCTGCGATTCGGCCCCGGCGACACGCTCGTCGCCTACACCGACGGCGCAATGGAGGCTCAGAACAGGGCCGGGAAGTTCTTCGGGCTCGATCGGCTGCGGGCGCTGCTGGCCACCGGGTCGCCACGGGCGCACGGCGGGTGGCCCGAGACGATCGTCACGGCAGTCGATTCGTTCAGGTTCGGGCCTGCCAAAGACGACATGCTGATCGTCGAGCTGGCGCGCCCGCTCGAAGCCGCCCGGTTCAGCCGATCGGACGCGCCGGCCCAGGCCGTCGCTGCCCCCGTCGATGCCTGACGATCAGCCCTTGACCCCCTTGACGCGGTCTGGCTGCGTGTACTTGGTCAGAGCGTCGGTGAGGTCGATGCCGGCGATGTTGGCCAGCGTGCAAAGCCAGGCGAAGACATCTGCAAACTCCTCGGAGAGATTCGCTTTATGTTTGGCTGCTGGCTTGGCGCCTTCACGGTTCTCGTGCAGGGCGGTGGCGAGCTCACCCACTTCCTCAATGAAGAGCATGAACGTGCCGTTGGTGCCGCGCTGGACGTCGGTCTTGTAGTACCGGCTGCGGATGAGCTGCTGGAACGCACGAATCGAGAGGGGCTCTGAACTGGACATGGCGCAACGGTACCCGGTGAGATCGGGCTTTCCCGGGGTGGATCACAAGTTAGGAATCACTATACTCGGTGTCGTGCGCGGACTCGCCGCGCATGACCTGCTGACGGAGGGCTTGCCACCGAGATGGCACTGGCCTCAACACATGCCGGGATCGGGCTGTCGCTCGCGTGCGCGTTCGCCCTCGCGGGCTGCGGCATGCGCGAGCACCGCGCGGAGCTGGGTCGGCTGCACGCAGTCGGAGCCTACGAAAAGGCAGCGGAGCTGATGGACCAGCCCGACATCAAGAGTTGGTACGGGAAGCGGGATCGGCTGCTGTGGGAGCTGGACCGGGGCGCGATCGCGCTGGCGCTGGACGATGCCGACACGACGTTCGAGGTGCTCGAGTCGGCCGAACAGGCGATCGAACGACAGTTCGACGAATCAATCGGCGACACGCTCTCGCGTTGGCTGCTGAGCGACGCGGACACGACGTACATGCCCGAGCCGTATGAAGCGGTGTACGTCAACGTGCTCAAGCTGCTGGCACACCTCGAAACGGGGGTGATCCAGGGCGGAGCGACGGTGGAGGCGAGGCGGCTGTCGCGAAAGTCGGACCGTCTGCGAGAGCTGTACGTCCGCCAGCGCGACGCGCTGGACGAAAAGGCGCCCGGTGTCGCGAGCGAGGCGGCCAGGCGCGGATGGATCAACACGAATGAGGGCGGCGAGTTCATCGAATCCACGCTGGGCACCTACCTCACGGCGGTCACGTTCATGGAGACCGGCCAGCGCGAGTTTCAGCGCGTCGCCGGGCGGCGGCTCCAGGACTCGATCGCGCTGCAGGGCGGTCTGATCGGGGAGGTTGACGCGGCGGCGTTCGCGGGTCTGGGGAGCATGGATCCGGACGCGGCGGATGTGCTGGTGGTGGCGTTTGCGGGGCGCGGGCCGACGAAACACGCCTCGCGCGTGGGGCCGATCGTGATCGGCACGGTGCCGATGTACATGGAACTGCCGGTGGTGGACGTTGCGCCCAGCGGGATCGAGCGGGTGTGGGTCGAAGTGGAGGGGGGGCTGCGGCACGAGCTGGCGATGGTCGAGGATCTGTCGCGTGTCGCGTACGAAAACCTTGAGCGGGGGATGCCCGTGATCTACACGCGGACGTTCCTGCGGGCGGCGGCCAAGGCGGGGCTGACCGCGGCGGCGGCGGAGGCGGCCCGGCGACAGGCCAGCGACAGCGATCAGGTCTGGGCCCAGGCGGTCGTCGCACTGGGCGGGCTATTCACGATGATGGCCACGGAGAAGGCCGACCTGCGCTCCTGGATCTTTCTTCCGGGCCAGGCCCGCGTCGTTCTGGTGGACCTGCCCGAGGGGCAGCACCGGCTTCGGGTGGTGTACGAGGACTGGAGAGGCGGCACGGTGTACGTGACGCCGTGGCGCGAGATCGAGGTGCGCGAGCATGGACTCGCGACGATTGTGGAGCATTACCGGGATTGATCGACCCCCGGGCCGAACAGGCGCGGGCTGAACGAAAAGGAGCACGAAGATGCGAGCAGGACTGAATCTGATTGCGATGAGTGTGGCCGGTGCGGCGACTGTGCTGGGCGGGTGCCAGCAGAGCACGGGCGTGATGCGTGTGGATCCGGAAATGGTGACGGACGTGAATCCGCGTTTCAATGACACGGATGCGCGGCAGTTCGCGCAGGAACTGTCCGACGACATCCTGAGCCGACCCTGGATCGACATCTGGATGCGCGAGAACGGCGGGAAGCGACCGATCGTGTTCCTGGGCAATATCCGCAACGACACCGAGGAATACATCGAGACGGACCTGTTCACGAGCCAGATTCAGCGGACGATGATCAACAGCGGGCGCGTGCGGGTCAAGGCTGAGCGCGAGGCCCGGGCGGAGCTGCGCGACGAGCGACTGGACACGAAATACAACGATCCGGCCACGATCAAGGCGGTGGCCAGGGAACTCAACGCCGATTTCGCACTCGTGGGGAAGGTGATTCAGGTCAGGCAGGAGTCGGCGAACCGGCGCCATTGGGTCAACTTCTACCAGGCGAACATGGAGCTGATCAACGTCGAGACGGCCGAGGTGGTCTGGTCGGGCACCAAGGAGATCAAGAAGGTCGGGAGTTGACGTTCGATCCTCGGTTCCGGTAGCGCGGACTCGGGGCGGGTTGTCGCGTGTGAACGGTTGCTGCTTGCCCGGGCGTTCGGGGCGGCTAGACTTGACGCTCGCTGGAGAGCATACTGAACAAGGTCCGATCAAAGCATGCCAACGATCAATCAGCTTGTCCGCAAACCTCGCCGAACCCCCAAGGCGAAATCCAAGGTCCGCGATCTGGACTCCTGCCCGCAGCGACGCGGCGTGTGTCTTCAGGTCCGCACCGTGACGCCCAAGAAGCCCAACTCGGCGCTTCGAAAAGTGGCGCGCGTGCGGTTGAGCAACGGCAAAGAGGTGACGGCGTATATCGGCGGCGAGGGCCACAACCTGCAGGAGCACTCGATCGTGCTCGTGCGTGGCGGGCGCGTGCGCGATCTTCCCGGCGTTCGGTATCACATCGTGCGCGGATCGCTGGATACGCTGGGCGTGGAGGGTCGCAAGCAGGGCCGATCGAAGTACGGCGCCAAGCGCGGCAAGTGAATCAGGTTTGACGAGGCAAGTAATCGTGCGGATCCGTGGGCGGACCGTCCGGTGAACAGAGCCGCGACCTGCGGCAGATGAGCCAGGAGTTCTCGATGGCCGGACGAATCACCAAGGCGGAGCAGCAGCTTCGCCCCGATCCCAGGTATGGCGACAAGATTCTGTCGCGTTTCATCAACTGCGTGATGCACAAGGGGAAGAAGGCCGTCGCCCAGCGCAACGTGTACGCCGCGATGGACATCATCCGCGGGCGGCTGGAAAAAGAGGAAGAGGCCGAGGGCAAGCCCAAGACCGAGCTGGAGCTCTTCCGCAAGGCGATCGAGAACGTCAAGCCGTACGTCGAGGTGCGGTCCAAGCGCATCGGCGGCGCCAACTACCAGGTGCCGATCCAGGTGAATCGCAAGCGGCAGCAGTCGCTGGCGTTCCGATGGCTGATCAACGCGGCCCGTTCGGAAAAGGGTCGCCCGATCTCCAAGAGCCTGGCGGATGAGCTGTATGCGGCGGCCCGCGGTGAGGGCAAGGCCATGACACTTCGCGAGCAGACGCATCGCATGGCCGACGCCAACAAGGCCTTCGCCCATTACGCCCGCTGAGACCGAATCCCCATCGGCGGCGGTCCGCACTCGGATCGAACGCCCACTCCCGCAAGCGTGATCCGGCCCAGGCTCTGGAATACGATTGGCAGATGAGCAAGGGCGCGCAAGGCCGGTACCACAGGCAGGAGCTTCTGCCCGATGTCGGGGTCGAGGGACAGCGGCGGCTGGGGGCGTCGCACGCGCTGATCCTCGGGTGCGGCGCGCTCGGGTGCGGCGTTGCGGATCAACTCACGCGGGCCGGGGTCGGCCGGATCACGCTGATCGATCGCGACGTGGTCGAGCTGACCAACCTCCAGCGGCAGGTGCTGTTCGACGAGCAGGACGTGGCGGAGGGGCTGCCAAAGGCTGAGGCCGCCAGACGCCGATTGAACGAGATCAACGCCCAGGTGCGGGTGAGCGCGCACGTGGCGGATTTCGACGCGTCCAACGCGGAGCGGCTGTGCGGATTCACAACCGACGCCGGCCCGGATGTGCTGCTCGACGGCACCGACAACTTCGCCGCCAGGCTGCTGCTCAACGATCTGGCGATCAAGCACGCCGTGCCGTACCTGTATGCCGGAGTCGTCGGCTGTCGCGGTATGCAGATGACTGTGTTTCCGGGCGGTCGCCCGTGCCTGCGGTGCCTGGTCGAGCGACCGCCGGCCCCGGGAACCCTGCCGACGTGCGATACGGCGGGCGTCCTGGGAGCGGTGGTCGCGATCGTCGCCGGCGTGCAGGCGGCCGAGGCGCTCAAACTCCTGCTCGGGCGCGAGGACCTCGCGTCACGCTCGCTGCTGGAGTTCGACATCTGGCGCAACCAACGGCGGCGGATCGAGATGTCGTCCGCCGGCGACGGGTGCGCGTGCTGCGGCCGGCGCCAGTTCGACTACCTCGACGGGCGGCTCGGTGAGACCTCGGCCCGGCTGTGCGGTCGGGACGCGGTGCAGCTGGCCGGCATGGGCGCCGAGGGGCCGGTCGATCTCGAAGCGCTGGCGGCACGGCTGCGCCCGCACGGCGAGGCAACGGTGAATCGCTTCCTGCTCCGCGCCACGCTCTCGTGTGAAGCCGGTGACGATGGGGGCGAGGTCGGCCTGACCGTCTTCCGCGACGGCCGAACGATCGTGCGCGGCACCACGCGGACCGAGCGCGCCCGCTCGCTGTGCGCCAAGTACCTCGGCGGCTGACGCGAGGTCAGGCGCGAATGAACGGGTTGGACTTCTTCTCGCGCCCGATCGAGGTCGTTTCGCCGTGACCGGGGTAGACCTTGGTGTCGTCGGGCAGTGTGTAGAGCTTTTCGCGGATGGATCGTTGCAGTGCGGCGAAGTCGGAGGTGGGGAAATCGTACCGGCCGATCGAGTCGGCAAAGAGCGTGTCGCCCACGATGGCAATCCCGGCGTCCGCGTTGTGCAGTGTGATCCCGCCGGGCGAGTGCCCGGGCGTGTGGAGGACGGCCCAGCGG
>JADFOF010000347.1 GCA_022563015.1 Planctomycetota bacterium | reverse complement strand
GGCGGCGCGGTGGCAGTCAACGCCCGGGAGTGTGCAGCGCGAGGTCGAGTCGCTGGAGACCAAGCAGCGTGCGGCACGTCGGCTGGCGGAGTTGGTCGCCGGGAGGAGCCTGGCCGACGGCGGCACGCTCAAGCGCGGTCGGCTGGACGCGGCGTTCCGTTCGGGCGAGCTGCATCGGCTGGTGGAGACGCTCGCGCCCACGACGGCGCGTGCCGGCGCCGACCCGCCGCGCGAGGTGCCGCTGATCAACAGCGTCGCGGCCGGGTACCCCATCGAGTTCACCGACCTGGGCTACCCGGTGCGGATCGCCGACGAGTACGTGCGCGTGCCGGACCTGGACGATCCGGACGCGTTCGCGGCCCGTGTGATCGGGGACTCGATGGAGCCGGAGTATCGCGAGGGCGACGTGGTGGTCTTCTCGCCCATGCGCGAGGTGCGCAGCGGGCAGGACTGCTTTGTCCGTCTGGAGCACGACGCGCACACGACGTTCAAGCGGGTGTATTTCGAGGTCGGTGGGAACGGGGAGGAGCGGATCCGGCTTCAGCCTCTCAACAGTGCGTACGCGCCGCAGGTTTACCGGCGCGAACAGGTTGCCGGGCTGTACGCGGCGGTGAGTGTGACGCGTCGCATCATGTAGCGCAGGCGCGAGAGATCCGAGCCTTCGCCCGCAGCGGGCTCAGACTCGGCGTCCGTCGTGGACGCGCCCAGGGCGCGAAGGGGGTGATGAACTCAGCGGAGATAGCCGAAGGGCTTGCCCGTCAGCGTGTACAGCCGGTTCATGTTGAGGATGGGGATGCGCGTTTTGAGTGCGTCGCTCCAGAGGCGGTCGTAGCGGTCGGCGGCGGCCTTCTTGCGTGCATAGGCCTGGATGATGACGAGCGTGGCGTCGGTCTGGGGTGCGATGGGCAGGGCCGGCTTCTCGCCGAGCACGAGGAAGTCAACGTCGCCGGCCAGTTCGTCGATGACCTGCCCGCCCCACTGGCGGATGATGTTCTCGACGTCGGCGGCCTCTTCGGGCGTGGCGATGCGGTCGCCGTTGGTGTCGAAGCTGCCGAAGACGACGAGCTTGTAGACTTTGTTGGGGTCGTAGAGCGAGTTGGCGATGACGTCGCCGACGATGATGGGATCGCCCTGCAGCTGGGTGCCGGGGATGGCGCGGCAGGTGGCGTGCGTTTCGTCGATCTCGATGACCTCGATGCCCGCCTTGCCGCGCGGGTAGTTGCCGCTGGCGTTGGGGCGGATGTCGGTGGGCTGGGCGTAGACGGCGAAGGTCATGCCGAGCTGGACCTTGTCGCGTCGGCCGAGGCTGATGTAGATGTAGCCCTGGGCCGTGCCCAGGCCGATGACTGTCCCGTCAACCAGGGCGTACTCGGCGGTCGGGCTGAGGGTCTCGCCGCCGGCGCGGCTGCGCCATTGTTCGAGCTGCGTCTGCAGCCTGCGGATGTCGTTGTCGCGTTCGCGCAACTCGCTGCGCATGGCGCTGACCTGGGCGTCGTAGTTCTGCTTGAGGTCTTCCTCGTGAGCGGCGATCTGGTTGCGGTAGTCGGTGGCCTCGACGCGCAGTGCATCGACATCGTCCTTGTATCGGCCGACCATAAGGGTGAGCGCGTCGGCGGTCTCGTTGAAGACCTGCTCGCGGTTTCGGCCCTTTTCGACCTCGGCGGCGAGGTCGGCCTGGGAGCGGGCCCGTGCCTTTTCAGCCTGATCGAGCTCGGTCTTGAGCTGATCGACTGTGCGATCGCGGTCGGCGACGACCTGGAGCAGAGATTGCGACGCGGGCACGTTCTGTCTCTTGAGTTTCCTCTCAACGACCTCGGGCATGTCGCCGGGCACGCCGGTCACCCGGCCAGCCAGGTCGTCGTACGCGTCCATGACGAATCCGAGGACGCTCTGCCGCTCGGCCTGGGCGAAGCTCTTGAAGCGCAGCACGTCGTCGTTCTGGCGTTCGGCCTGGGTGACGAAGCCTGAGATCTGCTGGTCCTGGTCGCTGGCCCTGGCGGCTTCGCTCTGATACTTGCTGGCGAAGACGATCGTGAGGACGAACAGCGTGAGTGAAAGCACGCCGAGGATGGTGACGGTGACGAAGACGCCCGCGCCGGGGCCTGAACGTGAGGCCATGTCGATGCTCCAGAGTCGGAAGCGGCCACACCGCGCGTTTCGAACGCGCCGGGTCGGCCGAGGGTTCACAGATTGTTCCGCGCCCGATTGGACGCGGTTGGCTGTCGGCGCGGCGTGGGACACCGACCGGCGAGCCCAGACCGATACGACGCTGCCCAAGGCCGGGATCCGTCCTGCGGTGCCGGGGCCGCAAAGTGTCGCCCACTCGGGACCGGGCGTCAAGGTGCAAGGGTCCGCAGCGGGCGGGTTCGGAACGCCGGGCGTGATGTTAGCGATCACTAGGGTATTCTCAGATTCGGATGTCGCATCGAGAGGTGTGCAGGACGCCGAGTCTGAGTCCGCGAAGGCTCGGATACCTCCCGATGACCAGCGTGATCCGAGCCTTCGCCCGCAGCGGGCTCAGACTCGGCGTCCGTTCAGGTGCGGAGACGACGCGTGTATCGAAACCGCTCACGGACACCCGGCCACGAAGGCGTTCTGGAAGCAGAGGAAATCGAAGATGTCGCAGGCCGGGTCGGGATCGCAGTCGCAGGCGTACGGCTCGCCGAGCACGAAGCTGTTCTGGAAGCAGAGGAAGTCGAAGATGTCGAGCACGCCGTTGGCGTCGCAGTCGGCGTAGCAGGCGCATTGGCCGAACGCACAGGGTGCGGCGATCAGGTATGGCAAGACGCCCTCGTCGATCGTGCGCTGGTGGAACTCCAGCCTGATGTTCCTCATCCCTCCCGAACATGTGTGGCAGTAGGACATGATGGTGCCCTGATTGGTGCACACGGTCTGAGTCTGGCAGGGGCCCCAAGCCGCGCTGCCCGGGCAATTGTCGATCGGCGGGCACATCGCGTGTGTGTGACTGGCGCCAAAGCTGTGGCC
>JADFOF010000346.1 GCA_022563015.1 Planctomycetota bacterium | reverse complement strand
TGGGGGTATTGTTGCTGCATGTGGGCTCCCAGCAACCCCGCCGGCGGTACGATTGCTCGATGACCACCACCGGAACGCACGATCAGGCCCCGCTGAGCTCGACCGATCTTGCACTGCCCGGCCGACGCCGCGGCAAGGTCCGCGATATCTACCGGCTGCCGGGCTTGGCGGGCGAGCCCGACCGCCTGGCCATCATCGCCACCGACCGCATCTCGGCCTATGACGTCGTCCTGCCCACCGCCATGCCGGGCAAGGGCCGCCTGCTGACGGAAATCTCCGTCTGGTGGCTGCGGTTCATCGAGCGCGAGGGGCTTTCGCGGACCCACCTGCTCTCGACGGACCCTGCGGATCTTCCGGCGGAGGCGTTCGCGGGCTCGGCCACGCGCCGGGCGGACCTCGCCGGACGACTCATGATCGGCCGATACTGCCGCGTCGTGCCCATCGAGTGCATCGTCCGCGGCTACCTCGAGGGCTCGGGCTGGCGCGACTACCGGGCGACGGGGCGTATCAGTGGGCTGGAGCTGCCGCGCGGGCTCGTGCAGTGCGATCGACTGCCCGAGCCGATCTTCACGCCCACGACCAAGGCCGAGCCCCCCTTGCACGATGAGGCTGTGACCTTCGAGCGTGCGTGCGAGATCGCGGGGAGGGAGCTGATGGAGATGCTTCGCGCGCGATCGCTGGCGATCTACGCCGCCGCCGCCGAGCACGCGCTGGATCGCGGCCTCATCATCGCGGACACCAAGTTCGAGTTCGGGCTGCCGGAGGGCGCGGATGGCGAGCCCATCGGCGAGGATCCGATCCTCATCGACGAAGCGCTCACGCCGGACAGCTCGCGCTTCTGGCCGGCCGACACCTACGAGCCCGGGCACGCCCAGCGGAGCTTCGACAAGCAGTTCGTTCGCGAGCACCTGCAGACGCTCGTGGACGCGGGTCAATGGGACAAGCGCGACCCGGGTCCGGCGCTGCCCGACGAGATCGTGTCCAGGACGCTCGCCAAGTACCGCGAAGCCCTCGATCGGCTGACGAAGTAGAAGCTCAGGCGCATCCGGTCACCCCTCCCCTCCGTCCATCAGTCTCTCCCCCACTTCGTCTCTTCGTCTCTCAGTCTCTTCGTCTCTCCGCCCATTCTCTCCCCCCTTCGTCGCTCCGTCGCTTCGTCGCTTCTCCCTACGGACACCCACCCATAAACGCGTTCTGGAAGCACAGGAAGTCGGCCATGTCGCAGACCGGGTCGGGATCGCAGTCGCAGGCGTAGGACTCGGCGCTGACGAAGCTGTTCTGGAAGCAGAGGAAGTCAAAGATGTCGAGCACGCCGGACTGGTCGCAGTCGGCGTAGCAAGGCTCTTCAGTGAATTGAGCAATGAACGCGTCATTTTCCCCGGAGTTCCTCCCGCCGAGGTTGCCAGCTGTCCACCCCGCGACCATCACGCCCCCTGTGCCGTCGCGTGCGAGGGCGGGGGCCAAATCACTAGTGGAGGTGCCGAACTGGCGGATCCAGAGCAGATTGCCCGCGCCGTCATAGCGGCCCAGTAATATCGGGCGCAGGCTACCGCTTGCGCTTCCCACGATTATCACGCCGCCTGCACCGTCGGCCGCAAGGGCTCGGAGCCCTTGGGAACGGCTTGTGCCGACCTTGGTCATCCAGAGCCGATTGCCCGCACCGTCGTAGCGGGCCAGAAAAACATCACCGGTACCGCCCCCGAAGGGCCCGTTCGGGTTGCCGCCCATCCATCCTCCGACGAACACGCCAGCGTTGCCGTCCGGAGCAAGTGCGTTGACAACGTCATCGGCGCTCGTGCCGAACTGGCGGATCCAGCGTTGGTTGCCCGCGCCGTCGTAACTGGCCAGGAAGGCATCACTGAAGCCGCCCCGGAACGGCTCCCCGGTCAGGCTGCCTCGTGTGAACCCCGCGACCATGACGCCTCCCGCGCCATCGGGCGCGATGGCCGATGCCTCATCTCTGGTGCTTGTACCGAATTGCCGAATCCACAGCTGTCTGCCCGCGCCGGTGTATCGGGCTAGAAACGCGTCCTCCAACCCCGCGTTGCGTCCGCCCAGGTTGCCCGTCGTTTCCCCCGCGACGATCACACCCCCCGCGCCGTCAGGCGCAAGGGCGCTGACAAAGTCGGAGCTGGTCGAGCCGAACTGGCGAATCCACTGTTGGTTGCCTGCGCCGTCGTAACGGGCCAAGAAAGCGTCCCACCCCCCCATTCTCGGCCCTCCGAGACCGCCGACTGTACGTCCCGCGACCATCACGCCCCCCGCACCGTCGGGAGAGAGAGCAAGAGCTTCGTCTTGGTAGTCCGTGCCGAACTGAAGGATCCAGAGCTGATCGCCCGCGTTGTCATATCGCGCGAGAAAGACGTCCGTGGTGCCCGGCGTCAAGTTGAGCCCACCGAGGTTGCCTTCGGTTCTGCCCGCGACCATCACGCCGCCGGCTCCGTCGGCCGCGAGCGCGAAAGCCTCGTCGTTGCCAGTCGTGCCGAACTGGCGGATCCAAAGTTGTTCCTGCGCGTGGGCCTGCGAGGTGATGCCCAGCACGCAGCTTGCAGCGGCGAGCGTGGCCAACGCGAAGACTTGTCTGCAATTTGAGCTCATTTTGATACTCCTTCAAGCAGCCCTAAGAACACCCTGCCACAAATGCACTCTGGAAGCACAGGAAGTCGAAGATGTCACAGACACCTGCCCCCGTCGTTGTGTCGCAGTTGCACGCATAGGACTCACCGGCCAAGAAGCTGCTCTGGAAGCAGAGGAAATCGAAGATGTCCAGTGCGCCTGACTTGTCGCAGTCGGCGTAGCAGATCGCGTAGCTCGCCAGATAAGCATCGCTCAGTCCCACATTCAGTCCTCCCATGCTGCCCCAGGTCCGTCCCGCGACCATCACATCACCTGCGCCGTCGGCCGAAAGCGCGACGGCCTCGTCGTAATTGGTCGAGCCGAACTGGCGGAGCCACAATCGGTTGCCCGCGCTGTCATATCGAGCCAAGA
>JADFOF010000044.1 GCA_022563015.1 Planctomycetota bacterium | reverse complement strand
CCTGCGGGCGAACTGCGCGTCGTCGGGATCCTCGCCCGCGAATTCGCCCAGCGCCTCGCGGCCGCCGAACCCGAAGAAGCAGTCCCCCCCGTGCGTGGCGGAGTTCTCCGCGAAGACGTTGCGGTTGTTCTGCTCGAACATGAGGATGCCGGCCGAATCCTGCCCACGGTTGTAGACGCCGTGGCTGTACCCGCGGACGCAGAAGTCGAACGCGTTACGCGAAATGACATTGTCGCTGGAACGCCACATCGCCAGCCCCCAACCGGAAAGGAACGAGAAGTCGTTGTCGTAGACGCGCGAGTGGGCAACCGTGTCCAGGATGATGCCGTTCTGTCGCCGCCGGGCGTAGCAGTCGCGGATCGTCACGCCCTCGGAATCCTCGACATAGATCGCGGCGCCGTACTTCGTCAGCCACTGATTGTCGTCGTTGTTGTGCGGCGTCAGCCAGTCGGCGCCGTCCTCGGCCTGCGGTGTGGACCTGAGCCGCTGAGCGTACCCGTCGCTGACGTCGGCGCTCTCGATGGTGAGCCCGTCGGCGTTCGTCGCGTAAATCCCGCAGCGGTACCGGTGTGAATGGACGTTCCTGAGCGTCACGCCCGTGCGGCCGTCGATGCGGATGCCGATTCCATCCAACTCATCCCACGGCGTACCCCTCGGTGCGCCGATGAGTTCCGCCCTCCCATCGACAAACTCGACGATGATGTCGTCGGCCTCGATGTGGATCACCCCGTCGCCGTTCTCGTCGCGGATGATCGTTCCATCGGGAATCACGACGCGACAGGACTGGTCGATGACGGTGTCGTCGTGTTCGACGACGATCTCGGGCAGGTTGGGCTGGACGGCGGCGAGAACGGCGGTCAGCGCGTGCATGAGCATCATGCGCCCATCATACGTCAGGGCGGCGCGGCCGGCCCGTACACTCACGCCGCATGACACCGGGCTGGACAATCCGCCGGGCGTGGGTGTGGCTGGCGCCCATGGCGGTGCTGGTGGCGATGTCGCTGCCGGGGTTTGCCGGCCCGCGCTGGCCCGTCGACACCGGCTGGTACGCGGGGATCGCGCTTCAGGTCTACCGCGACGGCCACTGGTGGACGCTGCACGCGGGCGAACTGCCCTACTTCAACAAGCCACCCCTGGGATTCTGGCTCCACGGGTTCGCGCTGTGGCTCCTGGGGGGCGAGCTGTGGGTGATCCGCGCGTCGATGCTCCTGGCCGCCGCCGCCTGCGTGGGCCTGACCGCCCAGATCGCGAATCGGCTCGCCGGGCGATGGGCGGGCTGCTGCTCGGGACTCGTGCTGGCCGCCACCGTCGAGTTCTCGCGAAACACCGACCGCTTCCGGCTCGATTATCTTCACACCGTCTTCATCCTGCTGGCGCTGCTGGCCGTGGTGTATGCGGCCGGCGACGATCGGCGCTCACGCATACTCTGGCTGCCAGTCGGCCTCGCCATCGGGCTGGCACTCATGACCAAGCCGATCGCGGCCCTCCTGATCGTGCCCGTGGCGGCTCTGTGGCTTCTCTGGATCGGGCAGCCGCGGCGCGCCCGCCAACTCATCCCGGCCGTCGGCGTCGCGCTGCTCGTCGCGGGGGCGTGGCACATGGGCATGTACCTCGAGCACGGACGCGATTTCACAGCCGTCTTTTTCCAGAGCCAGGCATTCGATCGGGCGATCGGTCTGGACTTCGCGCCCGAACCATCGTGGTGGTACGCCAGGCACGTCGGCCAGACCTACTGGCCCTGGCTGGTCACACTTGTGCTGAGCGTCGTGGCGTTTGCGCGCGGCCGAACGCACGACCGACACCGACCGCTGATGAAGCTGGCGCTCCTGTTTGCCGCCCTTGGAGTGCTTGGGCTGTCCGCGTTCGCCGACAAACGCGAGCACTACCTCTTCCCCATCTATCCCGCCATGGCGTGGATGAGCGGCGTGTGGATCGCATCGGTCATGTCGCTCCATGCCAGGCGATTCGTGCTCGCGCGCTGGCCGAGCCTCGCCGCGGCGGCCGTGAGCCTGTCGCTCGTGCTGACGCTCGCGGTCAAACCCCGCTTCACGCCCAGTCAGAAGCTGCCGTGGCACGAGCTGTACGCGTTCATCGCGTCGGCCCGGCAGGACGGGCTCCATGAGATCTGGAACGGTCAGCTCAGCTACCAGGACGCGGCGATGGTGTACACGAAGACCGGGCTCTGGCCCCGCGCCACGCGAGGGCCCGATGGCCGACTCACGCTCCCGCCGCCCGGCGCGATGGTGATCTACGCGGACGCCGGCGAGACCCGGCCGCCGAACGCCGCGATCAAGAACGGATACTGGTGGGACCGCATCGTGGTGATCGCGTGGCCGGACGAACTCCCGCCCGAGTGGTCGCTGGGCGACCCGGCCGGAGATCGGCCCGTGCGCGGTCAGTCCGTCTTGGGCGCGTCCTCGCCCTGAGCGGACTCGGCGTGGCTCTGCCCGAGCGGGTCGGCCTGCCCGACACGCGCATCCTCGCCGCTTGAGGTCAACGGCGGGTCGGCCGCGATCGCCGGCCGAGATCCCGACGACTCCGACTCGATCTCGTCCTCGATGCCCCGGATGCCCTTCTTGAACTCGACGATGCCCTTGCCCAGGCTTCGACCCACCTCCGGCAGACGGCGACCGAAGATCAACAACGCCACGATCCCGATGACCGCCCACTCCATACCGCCGATATTTGGGAGAAATGCGAGTTGCTGCATGGCGGCTCCTGCGGGGGCCCTGGATCCTCGGGCTATTCAATGGATCCGCAGGGGGAGAGTCAATGATGCGTTTTCCGGTTGTTGTTCGCGCTTCACGGACGCCCTGGACCAGTGAGGCATCATGCAATCTGTCGGCTCATGCGGGTGCGGTTATGAAACCAGCCGCTCCGCCACCTCGACCACAGTCCGCAAGAGCATGGCGACGGTCACCGGCCCCACACCGCCCGGCACCGGGCTGATCCAACCCGCAACCTCGCTCACCGCCGAGAACTTCACATCGCCCACCGTCCGCATCTTCCCGTTCGGCCCGGGAACCCGGTTCACGCCCACATCCACCACCACCGCGCCGGGTTTCACCCATTCGGCTCCCACAAGCTCCGCCACGCCGCAACCCACCACCAGCACGTCCGCCGACCGCGCCAGCGCCTCGATGCCCTGGGTGAACTTGTTGCAGGAGATGACGGTGGCCTCGTCGCGCATGGCGAGCACGGCGATCGGCTTGCCCACCACGTTGGACGCCCCCACCACCACCATGCGCCTGCCGCGAAGCTCCACGCCCGTCGAGCGGATCATCTGGATCGTGGCCAGGGCCGTGCACGGCGCCAGGCTCGATCGGCCGTACACGATGTTGCCGATATTGGACGGGTTCACACCCTCGACGTCCTTGTCGGGGTCGATCAACCGCTGGAGGCTGTACGCGTCCACGCTCTCGGGAACGGGCATGTGCAGCATGATGGCGTGCACGTCCGGGTCGTCGTTGAGCTGTTCGATGCGCGCGGCGATATCGTCGCGATCGGCCGACCTGGCGAGCTTGTGCAGACGGTAGTCGATGCCGAGCTGGCCGCAGGTTCGGCCCTGGTTCTCGGCGTAGACGCGGGCGCCGGTGTCCCCGGACTCCACGAGCACCGCGTCCAGCCGGACCGTTCCGCCCGCGTCGCGCACCGCACGGACCCGACGCGACAGGTCGTCCTTGATCCCCGCGGCGACCCGCTTGCCATCGATGATCCGGGCTGACATCGCGGCATGATACCCAAGCCGGGCGCACCAGCCGGATCATGCCGTACCCTATCAGCACGATGCCCGCCACGGCTTCCAGACGAATCGCCGCGCTCCGCACCCTTCTGCACCGCGCGAACCGTGCGTACTACATCGACGCCTCGCCCGTCATGCCCGACGCCGAGTTCGACCGTCAACTCGCCGAACTCGATCGCCTCGAACGCGAGCACCCGGAACTGGATGATCCCAACTCGCCCACGCACCGCGTCGGCGGTGAACCGATCGACGGTTTCGAGACCCTCCCGCACGCCGTTCCCATGCTCTCGATCGACAACACCTACCACGAGGCCGACCTGCGCGAGTGGCACGGGCGCGTGCTTCGAGGGCTCGGACTCGACGCCGATGCCCCGCCCGCCCTGTTCGACGCACAGGCGCCGGTGCTCGTGTGCGACCCGAAGATCGACGGCGTGGCGATCTCGCTGCGGTACGAACGGGGGCAGCTCGTCAGGGCCCTCACACGCGGCGACGGCGTGCGCGGCGACGACGTGACGGCCAACATCCGAACCATCCGCTCGATCCCGCTCACACTGGACCCCGACCGTCCCGAGCGCCTGCCGGACGTGCTCGAGATCCGCGGCGAGGTGTTCATGCCGCTGACCGAGTTCCAGCGGATCAACGCCGAGCGCGAGGCGGCCGGCCAAGACCCGTTCATGAACCCGCGCAACGCCACCGCCGGCACACTCAAGCAGCTGGATCCGAAGATCGCCGCGTCGCGCCGGCTGGGCTTTCTGGCCCACGGGCGAGGAGAAGTGTCCGGCGACGGGTTCGCGACCGGTCACAGCGCGTTCCTGGACCGCATCCGCGCCCTCGGAGCCGCGACCAATACGCTCAGGGGCGAGTCGTCCTCGATCGACCAGATCATCGCGGCGATCAAGGCGTTCGCCGCCGAACGCACCACGCTGGACCACGCGACCGACGGCATGGTGGTCCGCGTGGACGCGTTCGAGCTTCAGCGGCGGCTGGGCGCGACCGCCAAAAGCCCGCGCTGGATCATCGCGTTCAAGTACCCGGCCCAGCGCGGGCTGACGCGGCTCATCCGCGTCCTGCATCAGGTCGGCAAGACCGGGCGCATCACGCCGCGGGCGGTTATGGAGCCGATCGTGCTCTCCGGCACGACCGTACAGCACGCGACGCTCCACAACTACGGGTTCCTGCGAAAGATGCGGACGGACCTGACACTGCCCGAGCAGGACGATCCGCGCACAGGGCTTTGCGAAGGGGACACAGTCGAACTTGAGAAAGGTGGCGAGATCATCCCGAATGTGCTGCGGGTGGACCTCTCCCAGCGGTCCGAGAAGGCCCTAGACATCGAAGCACCCGAAGCGTGCCCTGTGTGCGGAGGGCCTGTAGAGACTGAATACGACCGTAAGCGCATCACCGATATTGAGCGCTATCCGAATCTCGCGACGACTATTGCGCGCGACCAGAAATGGGTTCGGGAATCCAAGAGTGTCAAGACTCGAAGAGATGCCGAAGCGCGACTCGCGCGTGATCGTGCCTCACTCGCGGCAGGGGAGCCATCGCCGATCGGCCCTGCCGACGAATCTGGGCGGTATTGCTTGAATCCAGAGTGCGCTTCACAAATTCGAGAAAAACTGATTTGGTTTGCTGGCAGAAGGCAAATGGACATCGAAGGCCTGGGCGAAAAGACCATCGATTTGATCCGCGTGTCGGGCATCCCACTGAATTCATTCTCTGATATCTTCCGACTTCCCCATTATCGGGAGGAGTTGCTCGCCCTGAGATGGCGGGAGTTGAAGGAGGAACCCAAAGGCAAGAACGTCAAGCGACCCCCTCCGGTTAGGCTGGTCGATGGCTTGCTGGGAGGAGTAGAGGCCGCCAAGAGTCGTGGATTGGCACGAGTGCTCGCAGGAATGGGGATCCGGCATGTTGGTGACGTTTCCGGAAAGCACATCGCACGTCGATTCAAGGATCTTGAGGCACTTCTTAGTGCTCCACTGCGCGACTTGATGCCCAATGCGATACTAACGAAAAACGAGGCCAAGATGCTCCGGGTCGACGTATCGCGGCCGGGAGGACAAGAAACTGGATTGGGGAAAGATACCGCACCCTCTGTTTACGCTTATCTCCACAGTAGTGCCGCCCGTAAGACGTTTGCGGAGTTCAAGAAGTTGAAGGTGACTCTGACGTCTCGTGAGTACCGGGAAAAGCCTGACAGCGACGGGTCTCCATTCGCTGGCAAGACGGTAGTGATTACAGGGACGCTAGCCGAGTTCGATGATCGTGAGCGACTTAGAGGCATTCTGGAACGCATCGGGGCGAACGTGACGGGCTCAGTTTCTGCACGCACGGATATGCTCATTGTCGGAACCTCGCCGGGTTCCGCGAAGGTGTCTGCCGCGGAGAAGCACGGTACTCGAACGATCGACGAAACGCACTTGATTGACATTCTTCGAGATCATGGAGTGGAGTGGTAGGCTGTATCATTCGGGAGGGACCGCTTCGAATACCGTGCGTAATCCGATAGGTGAACGAAATGGATTATGTCGTCCTGGACGTCGAAACCACGGGGTTGTTCCCAAAGCGAGCTGACCGAGTCGTCGAGATCGCTCTGATTCGAGTCGACGCATTGGGAAATGTGATCGAGGAATTTGAAACCCTGATCAATCCAAATCGCGACCTGGGACCCACTTACATCCACGGAATCACCGGTGAGGATGTTCTGCGAGCGCCGTCGTTCGAAGACATCGGGAGACAGTTGCTCGATCGCGTCGAGGCCGCGACGCTCATTGGGCACAACATTCGCTTTGATCTCGCCTTCCTCAATGCCGAGTTCTCGCGGTTGAACTGCAGCCCGAGAATTGCGGGCACAATATGCACACTCGCGATGGCACGCGTTTCTGCGCCTGACATCCCGTCTCGGCGCTTGGGTGCTCTGTGTAACTACTTCGGGATCAAGTTCAAAGATCACCATAGCGCGATGGCGGACGCCCGAGCGACGCTGGCGTTGCTTCGCATCTGCAGCGATATCGTGAAGGCTGGTTGTTTGGAAGAACTGGTCCACCACTTGCCTACTGCTGGATTGACGAATCCTGAGCCACCTCGACTCGCTGGCGGACGTGCTCGTCCTCTCCCTCGATCGGTTGCTCGTTCTGTGCAACTCCGTCGCAAGTCACTGCTGGAAACTGTAGTTTCGCGGCTCCCGAGCGGTGATCCCGCGATTGCGGGCTTAGACTCCTATCTCGATGTTCTCGATCACGTCCTTCTTGATCGAAGAGTCACCGCAGAGGAGGAGGAACAACTGCTGGGCACCGCAGGCGAAATGGGATTGAGTGATTCCGCTGTTCTGGCCGCACATCGGCAGTACCTCACAGACCTGATCCAGACTGCATGGGCGGATGGAGTTCTCACCGAGTTCGAGCGCCATGATATTGATCGGGTGAGAGGGCTCCTGGGAGTGCCCGAGAATGAGTGCAAGTTCATGCTCAATCGGGCTCGGAACGAGCAATGCTCCACCGTGCGTTCCAGCCCACGGAAGACACCGACACTTCGCGGAAAGAGCGTGTGTTTCACCGGACAGCTTGTGGCTCGTCATGAAGGTCATCCCATGTCTCGGCGCCAGGCAGAATCGCTGGCTCGGACTGCGGGGCTTGAAGTGAAATCCGGTGTCAGCCGGAAACTCGATTATCTGGTGACTGCGGATCCGCATTCACTATCCGGCAAGGCGAAGAAAGCCCGAGAACTTGGAACGACGATCTTGGCTGAATCGGTCTTCTGGTCGATGCTGGGAGTCACGGTCGACTGATGTGATCAACCCGTGCGGTCCTCGACCGATAGACCATGTGGGCGGAGGGACTTCTAACGCCGATGCAGTGCCTTCAGTTCAAAGCCGAGCTTCGCGATCCGGAGATCGCCCGCGCCGTCTGCCGAACCATCGGCGCGCAGCTCCAGGCGACGATCGATCAGGTTGACACGTACTACCGGATCCCGCAGGGCCGATACAAGAGGCGCGAGTCGGCGATCGACGGAAAGGCCCAGCCGATCGAGTATTTCCTCTTCGACCGGACGGACCGATCGCTCCCGAGGCTGAGCCATTACACGGCGTACACGCAGCGGCAGGCGGCCGAGCGGTTCGGCCTGACGCCACTGCCCGTCGCCGCGATCGTGCGCAAGCGCCGCGAGGTGTACCGACTTGAAGCGGTCGCCATCCACCTTGACGAGGTCGAGGGTCTGGGACGGTTCATCGAGTTCGAGTCGATCGAGACGCCCGAGCACAGCCTCGCCGACGGACGCCGCATCATCGCGGAACTCAGAAAGGCGTTCGATTCGTCGATGGGCGAGCCGCTCTTGGCGAGTTATCTCGACCTGATGCTCACGGGCGTCGAGCCGCACAACGAAGAGCCCCCGCCGCCACCGCACGCGCCGCAATGCGAGTGACATGGCGGTGCTTGGGCCCACGTAAGTGTCGCGATGAGAATGAACAGGATCGGCGCCCAAGCCGACCAAAACGCCCCGGCCGAGATTCGACCGGGGCGCTGCAATGGGCAGGGCCGGATTTGAACCGGCGACACCCGCATTTTCAGTGCGGTGCTCTACCAGGCTGAGCTACCCGCCCTTGGGCTCAGAACCATACCAGCACGCTGGGCCCCGTCAACTCGCGTCCGCGACGCGGCCCGGTCTCGCCGCACATCGCGCCGCCGTACGATGATTCGATGACCGATTCCAAGTCCCCCGGCATCACGCCGTCCACGATCGCCGACGCCATGGCCGCCCATGCCACGGCAGCGCCTTCGGCACACGCCCCGGCCCCACCGCGCCCGCTGCTCGACGTGCGCGACCTGCACACCCACTTCCCCGTGCGCTCGGGCATATTCCAGCGGGTGACCGGGTCTGTCAAGGCGATCGACGGCGTCTCGTTCACCATCGACCCGGGCCAGACACTCGGGCTCGTCGGCGAGTCCGGGTGCGGCAAGACCACCGTGGGTCGAACCATCCTCCGCCTGATCCCCAAGACCAGCGGCACGGTGCTCTTTGACGGCCGGGACGTGTACGCGGCCCGCGCGGCTGAACTCAAGCGGCTGCGAAGGCGAATGCAGATCATCTTCCAGGACCCGGCCGGCTCGCTCAACCCGCGCATGCGCGTCGTCTCGATCGTCGCCGAGCCCATGCAGATCCACGGGCTGGCCTCCTCACGCGACGAGCTTCGACACAAGGCCGAGCGCGTGCTCGAACGCTGCGGCATGCCGCGCTCCTCGGCCGATCGCTACCCGCACGAGTTCTCCGGCGGTCAGCGCCAGCGGATCGGGATCGCCCGCGCCCTCGCCCTCGAACCGAGCTTCATCGTCTGCGACGAGCCGACCAGCGCCCTGGACGTCTCCATCCAGGCCCAGATCATCAACCTGCTCATGGACCTGCAGAGCGAGTTCAAGCTCTCGTTCCTGTTCATCTCGCACGACATGGCGGTCGTGCAGCACGCCTGCCGCCACATCGCGGTCATGTACCGCGGCAAAGTCGTCGAGGAGGGACCGCGCGATCAGATCCTCGGCGACCCGCAACACCCGTACACGCGGTCGCTCTTATCGGCCGTGCCCGAGCCCGATCCCACGATCCGGCGCGAACGATTCGCGTACGAGGGCGGGGCGATGTAGCGGCGGACGGGCCCGCGCGATGTTCCCGGTTATGGGCCGAGCACCCACGGTTCAGCGCCGCTCCAAACACGCCGATGATATGCGGACGGAGCACTTTCGCGATATGCCATGGCGCGGGGTCGGCGTTGTGCGCAACGACTGCACCGCGAGGGCGGGGGTGAACCCAGAGCGCCTGCCGAGGGCGCGCATTGTGACTCATCCGGCCGCCGCGAGGCGCCAACGGGCGAGTTGGACGAAAGGGACGGACGCATGGAACCCAATCACCCGCAACAGTCGACCGACGCGCCCAACGCGGATGAGCGCCAGTCCGAGGCCGTCAATATTCTCGCCGACATGGAGGCAAGGCTGCACGGGCTCCGAGAGCTGCACGAGAACCAGTGCCGCAAGGAAGCCGAACTCACACAGCGCGAACAGGCAGCCAACGAGTTGAACCAGCGGCTCCGTCTGGCCCAGCAGCAGTTCGAGACTGATAGGGCCCAGTTCGATTCACAGCACAACGATCTGGCGCGGCAGCACGCCGATCTCCAGCGACACTGCGAGTCGCTCGCCCACGAACAGACTCAGACCCAGGCCCGCGCCGAGCAGTTGTCCGCGGAACTCGAATCGGCCCGGCGCCAGGCCAATGAGGCCGGCACGCGAGAGCACGACCTCGCGGTCTGCACGCAGCACGCGGCCCAGCTCGAAGACTCGTTGCAAAAGCAGCGCACGCGATCGCAAGAGGCCGAGGCGCTCGCGGCCGAGCGCGGCGAAGAGCTGCTGCGCGTGCACGAAAACATCAGCGAGCTGTCCAACGATGCAGAATCCAGCCGCAACGCCATCGCCGTGGCCGAGAACGAGTCCGCCGGATTGCGCCAGCAGATCGCCTCGCTTCAAGAGCGCGTCGGCGAACGAGAGCGGGAGCTTGCCCAGACGCAGTCCCAGTTCGAGACCGTCCGTGACCGCGCGGATCGATCGGTCGATCTCGAATCGCAGCGAGATCAGGCCTTGAACGAACTCGGACAACTCAAGGCGCACCTCCAGACAAAGCTGACTGAGGCTGCCCGGCGAACCGATCAACTGACGCGCGAGCTCGAGGCGGCTGACGCGCGGTCCGAGGAGGCCTTGCAGGAGACCTCGAAGAGGGACCAGCTCGACACCGCTGCCATGGAGCACTGCCATCGCCGCCGCAAACGACTGGCCCTGATCCGCACCGAGATGAAGCTCCGCAAACAGAAAGTCTCACAGGCGGTCGAGAAACTCAGGGAGCGCAACGTCGAGTGCCAGCGGATTCTCGCGCAGCGTCGCGACGTCGACCGCGGGCGGGCGGAAGTCCGAAAGAAACGCCGCGAGGCCGAGCGCTTGATCACTCGCTACAAGGGCGGAAAGTACCTGATGTATATCATGGTCGCCGTCGTCCTGCTCGCCGGGCTCAGCTGGGGCGTCGCGTCGCACTTCGTGTCGGCGACCTACCTCGCCTCCGCAACCATCCAGGCGCAGAACAAGGACCGCGACCTCGAAATCTACGAGCTCAACGAATGGCAGGATTACCATGAGGAGCTGCTGGCCGACCAGCAGTTCCATATCATGGCGGCCGAGCGCTTCCGTCGGCGCGGGCTGGAAAACTTTGGTGAGGCGTCGGCGGTGGGCGACCTCATCCGCACCAGCACGCACCATCGCTCGACGCAGGCGGGCGAGCTGACGATCGAGCTGTCCGGAAAGGGCGCCCAACGAACCGAGCTTGTGCTGAACACGCTCGTCACCTCGATCCGCAGCTACTCAGAAGCGGCCAAGGCACAGCGAACGGACGGGGCGACGACGATCATTTCCAGCGACGCCGCCGTCGGCGACGCGCCGCTCACCAACACCACGCCGATCTACGCCGCCGGTCTCTTCCTGGCCGGTTTCATGCTGACACTGGGCATCGCCGCCCCCACCTGGAAGAACCTCAGCAAGTCGAAGCGAGAGTTCGAGCAGCAGGCCAAGGCCGACGAAATCGGCGCACAGGCCGACTGGGTCGAACCCGAGAAGCTGGCCAAGCCCATACGCAAAGGAAAGACCTGAGCTACAGATTCAACTCGCGCATCCGGGGCGTGTAGACCTTCATACTGTCGGCGGAAGGCACGGACGATATCTCGCGGACCGCGAATCTCACGCCCGGCTCCAATTGCACCTTCACCTCCATCGAGATGACCTTGCCTTCGTACATGAAGTCGGCCAACTGCCTGGCGACGCCCTCGTCGTCGATGGCCACCAGCTCACACTTCTTGCCGCTCAGCTTCCAGGGCAGCGATTTGCAGTAAAAGAACGCCTCCCCCGTCTCGGGCTTGACCCACAGCACAACCTCGCCGGGCGTCGAGAAGTCGCTTCGGTCGAAGCTCACGCGCCGAGTGCCGGCGTCGAAAATGTACTTGTCGGCCTCGGAGGGCCACTCCAGAAGGAAGCTGTCAGTGTGCAGTTGGGCCTCGATTCTGCTGAAGGTCTGGCGCATATCGATGGTGGCGGCGCCGAAGACCACCGCCGCCGTCAGAAAACCGATCGCCGCCGCTCGCCACCCCGCCGACACACGATGCGCGGGCAGCAGTGTGAAGATCGGCGACCGATCGGTCCGGCGTTCGTCCTGCGCGGCGAGATCCATCTCGCGGCGCACGGCCGCGATCACCGCGGCACGCAGGTCCGCCGGAGGCTCGACCTGAGGCAGCAGCCTCTGGATATGCGACAGCCGCGTCTGCTCGCGTCGGACCTGCGCCTGCACCGCAGACGAAGCCGAAGCGAAGGCTCGCTCAAAATCCCGTGTTTCGCCCTCGTCCAGCAGCCCCATGGCGTCCAGCAGCGCGTTCTCGATCATTTCCAGCGTCGTCATGCCAATGTTTCCTCTCCCGCACGCTCACGAAGCCGAACCAGCGCTCGACTCAGTGCGGACTTGATGGTCCCGATCGGCGTGTTCAACTCCTCGCCGATCTGTCGGAGCGTTTGCCCTCCCAGGTACGCTCGCATCACAACCGTCTTCTGCAACTCCGGCAGCGTCTCGATTTTTTCCAGCAGCGCCACGAATCGTTCGTCGCGCTCCAGCCCGGCCCCGGCGGTGATGCCCCCGACCGACCGCTGACCGATCTTCGCCTCGTCCAGCGATGAGGCCCGCACACGCGCCTGCCGACGACGCAGCTTGTCAACCAGATGCCGCCGCGTGATCAGCATCACCCACGTCACCAGCGCAGCCCGCTTGGGGTCGTACCGATCCGCTGTACGCCACAACCGGACGAACACCTCCTGAACCGCGTCCTCAGCCTCCGCCCGCGTCGGCATCGCCTGGTACGCCATCCGGTACACCAGCGATCCGAAACGATCGTACAGATTCTCCACCGCGTAACGATCATCCGTTGCCACACGGTGCATCAGGTCCAGATCGATCTGACCTTGATTCGTCGGACGGCTCATGGCCGCGGCACCAAATTCACTGTGCGGGCCTCCCAGCGGCACTCCACGACGGGGCGCCTTCATGCCAATATACGCCGGCCGGGCAGGTCTGGATCCTCGGCGCCAAGCGGGGAGTTTCGCTCCGCGCCAATTATGATAGCATTCTGTTCAGGTGTTTCGCCCTTATCTCCACAGATTATCAGATGCAGGCAAGAATTGCCCCTTGTGCCGGTGTTGACGAGTGTGTAAGGTGTGATGTCGGGCAGCCGCACCACACGACCGGAAATGGTCGGCTGGGGCGGTGCGGCCCAGCATTGACCGGGAAGGCGACTGTGCGCACGAACCGATCCCTACATCAGCACGCGCCGGCCGCTTCATGCGGCACGAGATTATCCCGACGGCGCGGGTTCAGCCTGCTCGACGTTCTTGTTTCACTCGCGGTCATCCTGGTTTTGCTCGGCCTGATGCTGCCCTCGCTGACGCACGTGCGAGAGATCGCCCGCCGTGTTGTCTGCGCCTCGAACGAGCGCCAGATCGGGCTGGCCATCAACATGTTCGCCGATGGCCACGGCGGCCGGATCCCCGCCAGCGTCTTCCTCGATCCCGCCAGGGCACGCAGCACCCAGCACGAGATGATCACCCTCTACCTGCACTCCAATATGGGCTACGCCGTGCTCCCGGACTGGGACGGGCTGGGCCACCTCGCCGGGCAGGACTATCTCACCACCCCCGGGGTCTTCTACTGCCCATCACACACCAGCGAGCACACCTTGCACCGCTACGCCAGCGCGTGGCAGAACGTCGGGACCGGCATCATCAAGGGCAACTACCACTACCGCGGACAGGACGCTTTCGGGAGAAAGATCCTGTCCGACATCCACCCCGGTTCGACGGCCCTAGTGGCCGATGCAATGAGTTCAAGGTCGGACTTCAACCACAAGATCGGGACCAATGTTCTCCGGGCCGACACTTCCGTCTTCTGGTTTTATGACGACGGGGGATCGATCGCGGATAGACTGCCCGATGTGGCCGGCTCGACGATCCCGTGGACCGTCATGCGCGAGATCTGGGGGCGGCTCGACAAGGGGCCTCGGTAGAGCGCCCAGGGGTTCGTGACG
>JADFOF010000345.1 GCA_022563015.1 Planctomycetota bacterium | reverse complement strand
ACAGAAAGCCGCGGGGATTCTTTCCGCCCGACCGATACGACGAGATCGATGATCGCATGATCTTGTGGCAGCCAACGATGGACGCGTTTCAGGCGGGCTCCGAAGAGAAACGCCAAGCGGTTCTCGTAGCGTATCGCGATATTGTCGAAGTCGCGCTGGGGCGCAAACTTTCTGATGATCTGGTCGAACGAACGATTGAGCTGGAGGAAGTGGTCGCGAACATGAGGCTCGTTCGCCTCTGCCTGAAGGATCGTGTTGTTCTTGGAAGTATTGGCGGTTTGCTGATCGACTCGGGGATTCGCAAGGGCCGGTCGATTGACGAGCGGATTCCAGATGACGAGGTGTTGGCGATGAAGGGAAAGGCACTTCAGTACCTACGCCACACGCGTGGACGACTTTAGAGTGAAGCAAGAAAGTGGAGCAAGACCAATGGTGTCTGGTGTGCTCCAATCGTGACGGCGCCGGGTGCCACTGGTGGCTTGACCACCAGTGCGGAGCCGAACGTCAAACGCACTGGCAGGTGAACTGCCAGTGGCACCCGCCGCATCATCTCGGCCCACTCCCCTTCGCGCTCTTCGCGGCCTTCGCGTTAGAAATCAGAAGGGTCGGCTCGGAGATCCGACCTACCGAAGAACCAGATCAGCACACCCGCTGTCAGGCAGCCCACCAGGTTCGCCACCAGGTCCCAGCCCGTGTTGGCGTACCCGCCGACGTTGGTGCCCGGCAGCAGCTCCGTCGCCGCGAACTCGACCAGCTCGTTCATCGCGCCCAGCCCCATCCCGCACCCGACAGCGAAAAAGAGCGGGCCCAGCGTCGGCCGTAGCGCCGCCCCGTGCTCCCTCGCCCACATCCGACCCAACGCCACCCAGCAGACCCACGTCGTGACCCCGAACCCGTAGGCGTGCACCAACTGGTCGTACTTGAGCAGATCGGGCACCAGCCACAGGCTGTACAGCACGCGCTGCCCTTCATCGGGGATCGGCCACGACGCGGGCACCGGCACCAGACCGCCGGCCATATGCACCAATCCCCACACGGTCAGCGCCCACAGCGCCGCCATCGGCATCCGGATCCGCCGATTCACCAGCATCACCGCAGTGATCAGCACCACCATCACACCGAGATAGAACCCGAACTCGCCGTTGCCCTTGACGATCGCTGCTGCCGTCGAGACACCCAGATACCCGGCCGTGAAGATCCCGATCGCCACGTACGAACGCCTGGGCGGGGTTGCAGGATCCGGAGTCATGCCCCATTCATCGGCCGACCCGCTGCCCAAGCCTCACTCAGGCCCCTGGATTCCCTCATTCACACCCGATCGGGCCCTTGCGGTTGTCACGAGCCCTTCGAGCCGCTACGCTCGCGCGTCGGAGCACCCGGGCAGTCCCCCTGCCCGGCCCATACACACGGAGGTGTCACATGGCGCAATGGAATCAGCAACGTATGTTCGTCTCGGCCGGCGTGGTCGTCATCGCCGTCGGAATACTCATGGTCGGGATCTTTGTGCCCGGCAACCGCAAGGCCGCGACGCCGGGCGATGACATCCAGGACCCACGCGGTGGCGAGCGCTCCACCGGCACCGCGATGTCGCTCCACGCCGCCGCCGCCCTCGGCGACACCGATTCGCTGCGCGACGCGCTGGCCGCGGATGAGCGCATCGACGCGATGTACGCCGGGGACGATCCGGCGATGTCCCAGATGACGCCGATCATGCTCGCGGCGCAGGGCGGCCACGCCGAAACCGTCCAGGCCATCATCGACCAGGGCGCTCAGCTGGACACCGCCCGCGCGGGCGGGATGACCGCGCTGATGTTCGCGGCCCAGTCCGGCAGCGGCGACACGCTCATGGCCATGCTCAACGCGGGCGCCAGCCGCGACATCAAAACCGAGCGCGGCCGAGGCACGCTGTTTTTCGCGGCCCAGGGCGGCGACGCGCGCTGCGTCGAGATCCTGCTCGAGTCGGGCCAGGACGCGAACGCGGCGGACGCTGGCGGCGTGGCGCCCCTGATGGTCGCCGCCGAAGCCGCACGCACCGACGCGGTGCTCGTACTGCTCGACGCCGGCGCCGATCCGTTCGCCACAGACGCCCTGGGCAAGACCGCGCTGGACCGCGTGGACGGTCGAACCGACGCCGACAGCCAGAGCGTCTTCGGAATCCTGCGCGACGCCACCCGACCCTGACGACGGGACGCCGAGTCTGAGCCCGCTGCGGGCGAAGGCTCGGATCACGGTGGTTGTCAAAGATATCCGAGCCTTCGCGGACTCAGACTCGGCGTCCGTCTCTCTGCGATGACACCTGGGTAAGAAGTCTCCTACACTGTCGGCATGGATTCGAGCGGGATCGAACCTGTTGGGCGACTTCGGCTCGCGCAGGCGTATGAGATCCATCGGCCGGTGCAAGTCGAGCCGGTCGCGCGCAGGGGTGCTGCCCCGAAGGTGCAGCGCGTGGTGGCGGGGCGGGTGCCGGGGTCGATCGATTTTTCCGCCGACGCGCCCCGACCGACGGGGCCCGCGATCCCGATGTACCGCCACCCTGCGGACCGCAACGTGGCAGCCACGCGCGTCGGGCTGGGTCGGCTCATCGACCTGGACGCCTGATCCGATCGGGCGCAACGAACTGCTCATATCCTTACGGCGAGGGGCTACGCTGTGCGCATGCCGACGGCCCGCGCGCTGCCCGAACCATCGCCGCTCTTCTCACGCTGGGGGCTGGACCCGAGGGTGTGCTTCCTGAACCATGGCTCGTACGGCGCGTGCCCGACGGACGTGCTGGACGTGCAGACCGAGTGGCGCCGAGGCATGGAATCCGAGCCGGTGCGGTTCTTCGTAGAACGGCTGACACCCGCTCTGGACGCGGCTCGCACGGATCTGGCGACGCTGGTCGGGTGCGAGCCGAGCGACCTGGTGTTCGTGCCCAACGCGACGACGGGCGTGGCGGTCGCGCTGACGAACCTGCGAATCGAGCCCGGCGACGAGGTGCTGGTCAATACGCACGAATATCTTGCG
>JADFOF010000344.1 GCA_022563015.1 Planctomycetota bacterium | reverse complement strand
AACCGGGCGGGACGGGAGGGGGGGGGGGGCTTGTCAAGTCCCTTTTCATCGGTTGTCGGGGCGAATGTGCAAGAAATCAGCACCCCAGGGCAAAAGGAGGCCCCCCGGCGCGCCGGGGCCAGCGCGGGCTCTCTCGCGCGTACCGCGCTCACCACGCGCAGACCGCGTGTAAGAGGACCCCCTGCTCCCGCAGAGGGCTCGGTTGGGAATGAGAGGACCCGCTGCTTGCGCAGAGGGCTCTGTTGGGGCGGATGCGGTTTCCGCTCAGAGCACTGTCCGGACCGACCAGAGTTCGGGGAAGAACTCGTGCTCGATCATCTGCTTGAGGAACGGCACGCCGGAGCTGCCGCCGGTGCCTCGCTTGTACCCGATGATCCGCGCCACGGTCTTCATGTGCCGGAAGCGCCACAGCGAGAACTGCTCGTCAACGTCCACCAGCTTCTCGCACATCTCGTACGCGTCCCAGTGATCCTCCGGCGATTGGTAGATCGTGCGGAAGACCTCGACGATGCCGTCGTGCGGCTCATAGGGCAGCGAGACATCGCGCTCAAGCACCTCCCTGGGCACCGGCATCCCCTGCCGGGCCAGGTAGCGCACAAACTCGTCGTAGATGCTGGGCGTGCGCAGCGCCTCGGCCAGCCGAGAGGCCGCGGGCGGGTCGTGCTCCTGCACCTGCAGCATTCGGCCGTCCTTGTTGCCCAGCATGAACTCGATCAGCCGGTACTGGAGCGACTGAAACCCGCTGGCCGGCCCGAGCACGTGGCGGAACTGCAGATACTCGCTCGGCGTCAGCGTCTCCAGCACCGCCCATTGCGTTGTCAACTGTGTCTGCACGTGCTTGACGCGTGCGAGGATCTTGAAGCACGGCCCAATGTTATCTCGCTGCAGGCACCGGATCGCCTCGCCCAGCTCGTGGATGATCAGCTTCATCCACAGCTCGGCCGTCTGATGCTGAATGATGAACAGCATCTCGTCGTGGTGTTGCGGATCCGAGAGCAGGTTCTGTGCGGCGAGCACCTTGTCCAGGCACAGATAGCCCGAGTAGGTCATTCGCCCGGCAAGATCGGTCTCGATTCCGCTCTCGAATTCACGCGTGGCCATGCGGACAGGGTACGCCCGTTGGGCGACCTCAGCGGCTGGGCAGGTCGGTGTCGTTGGCGCGCGCCAGGGCCGTCAGCGTCGAGGGCCTCTCCACCGCGCCCGGCCGGGCCACGTGGACGATGCTGCGATTCCGGTAGTGAACGTCCCGCGGCGATGAGCCGCACCCGCTCAGGAGGATCGGCCCCGCCAGCGCCAGGGCGCCCGCAATACGAAGAATCGTGCTCGATCGGAGTGGAGCCATCATTGGATTCCGGCCCCGCGACGCCGCGGGGACCATCCATGTTCGATTGTGCGATAACCCCCGCCCTTGCACCCGTCCCGACGCCAATCGCACCGTCGATCGCGCCCGATGGTGCGGGTTGTGCCGCATGTTCGGGCCGCCGTCGGTTCCGCACGCCGCTCTCGCCGGTGGGGGCCAGGCCCGGACTCGCCGCCACGCCGGTTTGACGCGGCGGGCGTGATCTCTACCATCCGTAACGCATCCACGGGCCGACGCACCTGCCCGTCACAACCCCCGCGGGCTCGCCCGCACCACCCGAGAACCCATGCCACACATCGCCTTCAGCACCGTCGCCTGCCCCGACTGGACGCTCCAACAGGTCGCCGATGCCGCGGCCCGGTTCGAGTACGACGGCGTCGAGCTGCGCACCTTCGGAACCGGCTCGACCTCCTTCGCCTGCGATCCGTGCCTCACCTCGTCAGCCAAGATCCGACGCATGTTCCGCGACGCCGGCATTGTGGTCTCCTCGCTGGCCACCTCGATCTGCTTCGACGCCCCGATCCGCCCGCGCATCATCGGACGCGTCTTCGGCGACCAGGAACAGGCCGTCAGCGAAGCACGCCGAGCCATCGACCTCGCTGCGCAGATCGAGTGCCCCTTCGTGCGCGTGTGCGGGTTCGAGGTGCCCGCCGGCGAGAAACGCCGCTCCACCGTCCGGCTCATCGTCGAACGACTCGCCGCCATCGCCGACCACGCCCATAGAACCGGCGTGCGCATCGCCTTCGAGAACGGCGGCTCGTTCCCAACCGCCCGCGACGTGGTCGAGATCATCGACCCGCTGCACGACCCGTTGATCGGCCTGTCGTGGTGCGTGCGCACGGGAGTGCTCGCGGGCGAGAAGCCGCTGCCCGACGCCATCGCCGACCGCACGCTGATCCTGCGCGTGCGCGATTGGCGGGACGGACAGCTGACGGGCGATGACGCCTGCCAGCAGGCCGCACGCGCGCTCTGCGATTCAGGCCCGACCGATTCCTGCGTCGTCTTCGAGTGGTGCCGGGCATGGGTCCAGTGCGAGGGGGATGTCGATGCGGTCCTGAAAGGCGCAGCGAATCGACTCTTCAACTGGACGCACTGTGAGCTCTCCCCCGGGGCGGCGTGACGCCCGGATACCATCCGCCGTCGTGTCTGACGCGCAGCGCACCGGGACCGAGATCATCGCCGCCTGCCGCGAGGCGGGATTCGCCGACGCCGGCGTCTGCTCGTGTGAGCCCAGCGACTGGGGCGACGCCTTCCGCGCGTGGCTTGCGCGCGGCGAGGCCGGGTCGATGGGCTACCTCTCACAGCACGTCGAGACGCGCCTGGACCCGTCGCGCCTGCTCGACCACGCACGGTCGGTCGTCATGGTCGCCGACCAGTACGCCTCGCGCGACGATCCGCCCGATCCACCCCTCGGCGCTCGCCATGGACGCATCGCCCGGTACGCCCGCGGCGCCGACTACCACGTGCAGATCAAGAAACGCCTGCACACCGTGTGCGATAAGCTGCGCACGGCTCACCCCGGCCACGAGTTCCGAGCCTTCACCGACACCGCCCCCGTGCTCGAGCGCGAGCTGGCACAGCGCGCCGGTCTCGGCTGGGTCGCAAAGCACACGCTGCTGATCAGCCCGCGTCGCGGCAGCTACTTCTTCCTCGGCGGCT
>JADFOF010000043.1 GCA_022563015.1 Planctomycetota bacterium | reverse complement strand
CGACAAGCGACGTAAGACCTTCATCGATCTCGCCCATGACCCTGCCTTCCTGGGCCGCCAGTCCTATCGCCGCCGCGGCCGCCACGATCGCGGGGGCGAACCGCACAATCCCGCCGGCGGCGATGGACGCGGTGACAACCGCCGATCGATCCGAGTGCGTTTCCGTGACCAGGTCCGGGCCCGCCCAATACGAAAACTCGACCTGCGCCCGGACACCGCGGGCCAGATCATGGAACACGGGCATCAGAAGGTCCGGCACACGATCGGGATCCTCAGACGAGCGCATCAGATTCGCAACGCCGGTGCACAGCATGTTGACATACGGATATCCGTCGCGGAGCAGCCGATCCGGCGACACGAACGAGATCGAGATCAACGACTTGCCGCGCGGAAACGCCTGCGCGAACAGGGGGTTGTTGAGAATGCTGTCGCCACCGCCCGAGGCCTGCGCAGCCGCGGCGATCACCGCCTGAGGCGAGATGCCGACGATCAGCCAGTCGTTGGTCATCGCGGCGGCCAACTCCAGCGGCACGGGGAGCCCGGGGAACCGCAGGCTCAGGAGATCGATCCCGTCGTGCTGCCACTGCGCGAGCGTGACGGACACGGTCGAGATCGGGATCGGGATTTCCTCGGCCGCGTTGTTTCCGACTTCGACCAGGCGGTTCATCGCGTCCACGAATCGCTGCCGATCCTTGAACGAGATCAATGCAACAGCGGACAGCAGCGACCCGCCCCCGGTGGTGTCGGAGGTGTACACGGCCATGGTGCCGCCGAGGCTGTCGAAAATGTCGGCCACGGGATCGACGCCGGTGAACTCCTCGAACGCCCCCAGCACTTCGTCCACTTCGAGCCCGGACTCAGCCATGTCATCGATCGCGTCGGCGACAAACGCGAAGTCGCCGCGGCCGACCCATGCGAACTCGGCGTCGGCCGGGACCACCGCCAGGTCCGCCATCGAGAGAGCGCCCTGCGGGAATTGCATGAAATCGCCGAGCTTGCGGGCGTTCTCGATGGTCGTGTACACGATGGCTTCGTCGTCGGTGTATCCCAGCCGGATGTCCAGGGCCACCGGGTCGTCGCCCATCAGGTCCATCTCCTGAAACTGCTGGATCGCCTCCGTCGCCTCCTCGTTGCCCTGGGCGAACATGGGTGCGAACTTCATGATGGACTCGAGCCCGCCGGCGTCGATGCGGAAGTTCGCGAGCTCGTTGAACCCATCGAGGCCGGATGCCACGTCAAAGTAGGAGTCGGGATCGCCGACGCTGCCGATCAGGAACTCGTAGCGCCAGCCGTCGTTCGCCTCGCGCGGGCCGAACGCCGCGAGCCCGACAGGCTGCAACTGCAACTCCATCATGCCCTCGAACCGGTTGCTCGGCTCCGGCTCCGACGGGAGGTCCGCCTGTGCCAGCAGATCGCGCACGATGGCGTCCATCCGTTCCGCGTCGCGCTTATCCTCGACCTGCACGCTGGCGATCAGCCCGTACCCCCATGCGCCTCCGTCCGCGTTGTCCGGATTGGAGACGATCGCAATCCGTGTCGGCCGGGCGAGCGCGACGATCGCCGTGTTGATGAGCGTGGCGATCTGCGGATCCATCCCCGGGATCTCGCGCGAGATTTCATCCCAGCGGATGGGGAACAGGGCCAGAGCCTCGGCCAGAGCGCGGTCTTTCTCGTCGGCCATGAACGCGGGCAGTCCCGCGTGCGAGAACGAGATCACGACCCGGGACCCGTCATCGTGCGCATCAACCGGGCCCGTTGCGGCCGGGATCGAGCCCGCCCCCGCGCCGCCGGCCCCCAGAGCGCCCGCGGATACGAGGGCTGCCACCGCGATTCGATTCGTCGTGAACATCAACCACCTCCAGTGCAGAAAACTGCATTCACTCGACTCCGGTTCAACTATCGGTATGCTACCACCTCAAGTATTGGGGACCCCCGGGGTTTCGTTTCGATTCCGCCCGGACCCCTTGCCGGCAGGACGCCGACGTGGATAACCCGGACAGAATCTTGATCATCCGCCCCAGCGCCCTGGGCGATGTCTGCCGGACCGTGCCGGTGCTGGTGAGCCTTCGCCGGGCGTACCCGTCCGCGACGATCGACTGGCTGGTGCAGGATTCGTTCATGGACGCGGTGCGCAGCCACCCGGATCTGACCGAGGCCATCGCGTTCCCCCGAAGGGCGCTGGGCCGCCACGCCGCCCGAGGTCGGCTTTTTCCGTCGCTGCGATGGCTCGGCGGGCTGAGACGAAGACGATACGACCTGGCGATTGATTGCCAGGGACTGGCGCGGAGCGGACTGTTCGCGTGGGCGACCCGCGCCCCGTGCCGTGTCGGCTATTCCGACGCGCGAGAGTTGGCGTGGCTTGGCGTGAACCGTCGGCACCGAGTCACGAGCGCCGGGCACGCCGTCGATCGGATGTTGTCCCTCGTGGAGTGCATCGGCGTTGAGCCGGTGGTCGATCTGAGGCTTTACCCCCCGCCGGAGGACCGCGAGCGCGTCGCCGCCGATCGAGAACTCGCGGGCGCGCGCTACGCCGTCATCGCACCGACCAGCCGCTGGCCGGCGAAGCGCTGGCCGATCGATCGCTTCATCGAGATCGCCCGTGCCCTCGAGTCGCGCGGGCTCAGTGTCGTCGTGGTTGGGTCATCGGGTGAGCGCGAACAGTGCCGGGCTTTGCTGACCGCCGCCGAAACCAATGACGCGTTCATAGATCGTGTCGGCCGAACCAGCGTTGGAACACTCATGGCGATCATCGAAGGGGCGCAGCTCGTGATCGCGAACGACTCGGCTGCATTGCACATGGCGGTGGGTTTCGACCGCCCGCTGATCGCCTTCTACGGCCCGACGCGGGTTGGGCGTGTGGGACCATACAGCCGGCAAGCGGATGTGATTCAGCACGTCACGCCCGACGATCGAATCGACCATAAGGATGCCGCCAACGTCGCCCTGATGGAGCGCATCACGACCGGCGAAGTCATCGAGCGTATCGATGAGCGGCTTCGATGACCGGTGTCAGCCGTTCGCCGCCTCGAACTCGCGCATGAACTCGGCCAGGGCCTCGCATCCCGCCGCCGGAAAGGCGTTGTAAATGCTCGCCCGCATGCCGCCCACGCTGCGGTGCCCCTTGAGCCCGCTGAACCCTCTCGCGCTGGCGTCAGCGATAAACTTCTTTTCCAACTCCGCGCTGGGCGCCCGGAAGCAGACGTTCATCGTGGAACGGCTGTTCTCGCGTGCGGTGCCTCGAAAGAACGATGAGTGGTCGATCGTATCGTACAGCACGCTCGCCTTTTCGCTGTTGCGTTCGGCCATCGTCTTGAGTCCGTCCTGAGCGATGATCCACTTGAAGACCTGTCCGACAATGTACACGCCGAACGCGGGGGGCGTGTTGAAGCGCGAGCCGGCCGTCACGTGCGTCTCGTAGCTGAGCATCGTTGGAAGGGGCCGAACCGTTTGGCCGGGCAGATCATCTCGGATGATGACGAGCGTGACGCCGGACGGCCCCAGGTTCTTCTGGGCCCCCGCGTAGATCAGGCCGTAGCGCGACACGTCAATCGGCCGCGAAAAGATGTCGCTGGACATGTCGCACACGAGGAACGACCCGTCGGGGCACTCGGGCACGTAGTCGAATTGTGTGCCGAAGATCGTGTTATTCGAGGTGTAGTGGACGTAGGCCGGTGAGTCACTCAGCACAACGGACTCGACGGGCGGTATGTAACTGAAGTTCTCGTCCTCGCTCGTGGCCGCCACGTGGACGTTGCCGTAAAACCCGGCTTCCTTGATCGCCTTCGCGGCCCACGCCCCGGTATTGAGATAGTCGGCGGTGCGGTTCTCGGCGAGGAAGTTGGCCGCGACCATCAGGAACTGGGTGGACGCGCCGCCCTGGAGAAACAGGACGCGGTAGTTGTCCGGTATTGCGGCGAGCGTGCGGCAGTCGGCTTCGGCCTCTTCGAGCACGCGATCGAAGACCGCGCTGCGGTGGCTGTGCTCCATGATCCCGATGCCCGAGTCGGCGATGTTCCAGATGTCACGCTGGGCGTCGCGCAGCACCGATTCGGGCAGAACCGCGGGGCCGGCGGAGAAGTTGTAGATTCGCTCGGCCATCAAGAACCCTCCGATGCTGCCGCCCTCTTGAAGATCATCCCCGTTGGTGGGGCACGGGACGGTCCGGGCTCGTCGCCTGGGCGAGTTCGTCCTCGTTGACGCAGTTGCTGAAGTGACCCGTCTCCATGAAGACGCGAATGATCCGCACGACCTCTTCGGAGACCGCCCGCTGCGCCTGATCGGTCGATGCACCGATATGGTGCGTGAACGTCGCGCCGGGCAGATCGGCCAGGGGCGACTTCCACTCGGCCTCGGGCACGGGCGGCTGATCCTGGTACACGTCGAGCCCGCACCGCAGGCCCTTGCTTTGCACCGCGTCGCGCAGGGCCGACTCGTCCACCAGGGCGCCCCGGGCCGTGTTGATGAAGAATGCTCCGTCATTCATCGCGGCAAAGAACTCACGGTCACACATTCCCTGTGTCTCGTCCGTCGCGGCAAGGTGGATGCTGACCGCGTCACACTCGCCCAGCATTCGAAGCAGCGACGCTCGATCACGTCCACCGTAGGTCGCGCCGAGCTCCGCAGCCCGATCGACCGTCATGCTCCGAGACCATACGAAAATGCTTATATCGAAGGCGCGGGCGCGCTGAATCAGGGCCTCGCCGATCGACCCGACGCCGACCACGCCCAGCGTCATTCCCTTGAGCCCGCGGGCCCTGATGTATTCCTTCTTGCGCCACCGGCCCTGCCTGAACTGTGCGGTCTGCTCCGCCAGGCGCCGGTCACAGCAGATGAGGAGCCCGAACGCCAGTTCCGCGACAGCGATCGCGTTCATTCCGGGGCAATTGCACACGCGCACGCCCGCCGCAGCGGCCGCGGTGACATCGATGTTGTCGTATCCCGCCCCGGCCCGGACGATGCACCTGAGCGCGTCGGCTGTGGCGATCACCGCGGCCGGCACCTTGGTCGAACGCACGACCAGCACATCGACGCCCGTGACGGCCTCGACAAGCGTGTGCGGCCCGAGCCGCGGTTCGCACCGCACATCACACCCGAGCTCGCGCAGTCTCTCGACGCTGCTGGAATCGAAATTGTCAGCCAGCAGGATTCTCACCGGTTCGCCTCCCTGGGTGCGCCGGCTGAATCATACGCGCTGAACGGGCTCATGGACGCGTATCCGGCCGGCCGCCTGTGTCGCGCGCCGGCAGCATCGCCCTCGGAACGGCGGCCCACGTTTCCTGGCACAGTCGTACGAAACGGCCACCCATTCATCCGGCTGCAATCCGGCGGTTTCGCTCCACTCACCGGGGCACGCCGGTCACTCGCGCCGGACGGGCGCGGGCGATCTTGAACGCGAGATGTTCGCGCCGAAATCGACGCCGGCGAGCCCCTCTCGCGTCCAGCGGTAATACCCGATCACCACGTCCTGAGTGGCGCTGCCCGTCGTCGGGGCTTCCCAGGCGCGGGGCAGATACACGAACCGCATGGGCTGGGGCGAATTCGGCGCATTGGGATCCCAGCCGGGGTTCGCGTCCGCCGTCTTTCGTGCCTCGACGGAGCCGTCGAACATCAGCACGCTGACAGTCGCGGCGGAGTTGGCGTAGTAGGTGCGTCGCGCGGCTCTGAGGCGGTCCTCGGAATCCTGCACGATCACCTTCTGCCCGGGGAATTGCACCTCCGCAAGCCGACGATCGCCCAGCGCCGCGTCCTCGGGGACGAGATACTGGTAGTGCAGCATGCCCTGCTGCGTGATGCGGTTGCCCGCATCGCCGCGATCGTACGACGCCGGCACGACCTGGTAGCTTGAGCTGTACGGCCAGCGCTTGCTGCCCTCGTCGGCCGGGTCCGGCTGCCCGGGCAGCCACTGACCCTGATCGAAATTCGCTCTCGGATTGTCCTGCCAGGCGAGCCGGTCGCGGTCGCCCGGACAGACGACCATCTTCTCCGGCAGCCGCTGACTCAGATAATCCTGGATCACCAGATGTGTGTAGAGCACGTGCGGGATCCAGTTGCGGGTCAGCGACGCGGGCATGTCGGGACGATCGCCGAGGCGTCGCATGATCTCGACGGCCTGGGCGGCGGCGGCGGCGTTGTCGGTGCGCGGATCCCTGAGGTCCGGGTATACGGACCCCATGTGCCCCTTGCGCCAGGTGAAGGAGAAGATCCTGTCGTCGAAGTCCAGGGCGTAGGTGCCGCCGGCCAATCCGAATTGCCTGAGGTTTGACAGGCACACCGAGGCCTGCCCCGCCCGCCGAGCCCCGCCGATCGCCGTCGACAACAGGCCGAACAGAATCACAAGGATCAGCAGCGACAGCAGCGTCTCAATGAGCGTGATGCCCGCGGCACGGGATCTGAACGAAGACCGGATGAAAAAGCGGCACAGGTTCGGTGAGCGACTCAATGGTCACAGACCTCCCAATCGAGCGGCACCAGGGCGAAGGCGATATCACCGTTGCCGCGCATTCCCATGAAGACAAACTTGTGGGTTGCGTTCGGGTCGGTCACCTCGATCAGGCCATTCCCGCTCAAAACGATTCCTGCAATCAGCTTCTCCGTATCGCCGGACAAGTTCTTGACGATCACTGGCACCGGCTGATCGGGAATCCCCTCCGCCACGACGGGCTGGGTGTCGGCGGTCCGGCCCGGCAAACGGGCGTACATCGCGGCGGCCAATCCCGCCGTGAGCAGCACCGTGCCCACCTGCCACACGCGAAGCCGCTGCTTGGCGCGAATGGTCCCCGCCCGCAGCGCCATCTCCTTCGCGGGGACGGTCAAGATGCCGGGCGTGGTCGCCGGCGTCAACTCCGCCAGCACACGTTCCAACTCGCGCTCCCCGGCGGTCAGATCCATCTCAAGCGGGATGTGCGAAGCGGCTCTCATCCTGGATTCCCGATGCGACGACGATTCGTGGTTGTGACAATCTGATGGGCACTCTGGGCTTGCATGGCGTCCTTGATCTGAGCGAGTCCGCTGCGAAACCGGCGGAATGCGGCCGTCTCCGACACGCCAATCACGCCGGAAATCTCCTCGAAGGTGAGCTCGGCCCAGATTCGCAGCACCAGCACCTCCCGTGTCTGTTCGCTGAGGCGACTCATGGCGCCCTGAACGGCATCGGCGTCGATGAGGGCCTTCTCGTCCCAGTGGAACCACTTGGCGCTGTGCACGCTCGCCGAGGCGACCCGCCGCCGGCGCCTCGCCGTGGAACGCAATGCGCACAAAGCCTGATTCCGGACCGACTTGTAAAGCCAGGGCTTGAGTCGCCGGGGCCATCGCCGCTGGAGCATGAGTCGTACGAACACATCCTGAACACAATCCTCCGCGGTTTCCAGCTCGACCCACTGTCGGGCATAAAAGACCAGATTCGGGGCAAGCTCGCAAAAGGCCTGCTGCACTGATGGTGGCTTTTCAGATCCCACGTTGCTGGTCCTACACCAAGAGAGATGCCGCGAACGGCTCACGATTTCAGAAATCTCACAAAAATATCCGCTTTCGGGGCACCACGGGTTCCCCCCATTTGCCCCGATGGGGTACCGCCGGCCCTAACCAGGCTCCGACGCCCCGAAATCCACCCCTTTCAGGCCCTCTCGCGTCCAGCGGTACATTCCGATGACGAACTCCCACGAGGCGCCATTTGAGGGAGGGGCCTTCCAGATGGGCGGCCAGTACCGGAACCGGGACGGCAAACCGGAACGCGGCGAGTTCGGCTCCCACCCCGGGTTGCACTCAGCCGTCCGAACGCTCTGCACCGAGCCGTCGAAAGTGAGCAGCGGCTGGATCGCCTCGGGGACCGCGTAATAAATCCGTCGGCCGCCGGCGTGCCGCTGCGCTTCGTCCATCAGCTGGACCTTCGAGCCCGGGAACAGGACGCTGCTGAGACGAAGCCCACCGAGACGGGACTCCCGCGGCAACAAGTAAGAACGGGCGAAATTGAGTTGCTGGATCCGATGGCCCTCCTCGCTGCCGTCGTACGACGCGGGCACGACCTGGTAGCTCGAGCTGTACGGCCACCGCAGGTGCGCGCCGCCGGGGTTCGGCTGGAACGGAAGCCAGCTCCCCTGGTCGAAGTTCGCTCGCGGGTCGATCTGCCAGTCAAGGCGGTGCCGATCCGCGGGACACACGACCATCGGCTCGGGGAGGCGCTGCGCGAGGTAGTCCTGCAGCACCAGATGGGTGTACAGGACGTGCGGGATCCAGCTCCCGCTGGTCAGGCCCGCCGGCATTTCGGGGCGATCCGCGCGTCGGCGCAGGATGTCGACCGCCTGGGCCGCCGCAGCTCTCAGGTCGGTGTCCTGCGGGCCGAGGTCCGGGTATCGGCTGTACCGGCGACCCGCGCGCCAGGTGAACGAGAAGATCCGATCCTCGAAGTCAGAGGCGTACGTCGCCCCGGCGATCCCCATCTGGCGCATGTTCGAGGCGCACACCGCGGCGCGACCGGCGGTTCTGGCTTCGGATAAGACCGGCAGCAGGATGCCGATCAGAAGCGCGATGATCGCGATGACGACGAGCAACTCGATCAGTGTGAACCCGAGCCGCCCGTGTGCTCTTGGTGAATCGCAGCCATCGGTCTGGCGTGATCGTCTCGTGCCGGGCTTGATCCATGTCGAAGCCATCGCTCTACCTTACCGCTGCCCTCGGGTCGGTCTGCCACATTATAGCGTTCCAACCAGCGATCTGAGCCGGGCCAGTTCCTGCAGAGCCTGCCCCAGCATGTGCACCGCCGACTCGCCGGGCAGCGACTCAATCAGCGTTCGAGCCCGCTCCAACGATGCGTCGTCACCGGCGGCCATCAGTTCCCGGACCTGAGCGATCGTCGAGGCGATCTGCTCAGGCGAGGCCGGGGTCTCTTGCGTCGGGGTCGGCGCCACCAGCGGAGACTCCACCGCGCTGTCGGTCATCTCCTCATGAATCGCCGACGAGGCTCCTCCGGGTGCCGAACTCGCATCCTCCTGGGCGAGAGTGGATCCGTCGCTTTCGTCCGCAACCGGCTGTTGGTCTGCGCGGTCTGAACCCGTCCCGAAGGTCGGCACCCAGTCGGGCAGTCCGATGCCGAGCAGCGGGGCGCTGGCGACGAACGCCGCGCTCAGGACCAAGACCGTCGCCCCGATCGCGAGGATCAACAGCATCGCACCGCGTCCGCCGCGACGCGTGGGCGTGTTCGGGTCGAGTGCTTCGGGCTGGTCCGGTATTGCTCGTGCGCGCGTTTGAGTTGGCGCCGCGTGAGGGCGCGTGGCTGCGTGACGTTGCGCAGCGGGAGAGCCGCGCGCAGCGACCAGCGGCCGGTGCGCTCCAATGGGCAGGGCAGCCTCGCCCAGCGCCGACGCGGCGACCACCTCGGCCGTCGCCTCCCCAGGCAGCAGCCGAATCGGCATCAGCCCGAGGTACTGCCGATCCGGCTCGGGATCGAACCCGGCACCGCAACTGGGACATGAAAGACTGGTCGGCCTCACGGCGACCGCACAGTTGTGGCAGCGGCCGAGCAGGTTGGCAACCGATGGCGTGCGCTTGGCCGGCGTCCAGAACTGCCGCGTGGTCGGGCCGCGCAGAATAGTCGACGGGCGGATCTTGCCGCGCGCCACCATCGCCCGGATCGTCTCGAACGAGCACCCCGGGCGGAAGGGGTGCTCGGTGTCGCGCACCTGCCACGGGCCCATGGCGTTCTGGGTCGCCTGCCGCGAGAGATGATCGAACTGCCCGCCGCACGACGTGCACCGCGTGTGGTTCCTGGACACCTGACCGCAGTACGGGCAGAGGATGGCCCGCGGGACGGGCCTGGGTGTCGCAGAGGCGTCCCTCGGCTCGTCCTGGTTTTCGTGTCCTGAAGAGCCGGTCATGTGTGTCTCGGCCTGCCGAACCGCCGCGGGCTTGACCGGCGAGCAGGAGTGTGCTGTCATTCTCCGATGCCAGCGTACCCCAAACCCGTCAAGGCCGGGCCGCACAGTCTCTCCTTTGATACGCGCCGTGGGCTCGGACGGTTCCTGGGGCTTCAGGCGCGGTACGTCCTCGCATTCATTCTCGCCTCGGGTATGTGCTCGTGTCAGAGCGATGCTCGCTCGCCGGTGTCGCCGGAATCGTTTCGTGTCGCCGACGCAGATGGCCCGAGCCGCTCTCGCGCCGCGACCGATCCCGCTCGTGCCGCTCGACCGGCTGCTGTGGTCAATGGTCGGCTAATCTCCTGGGACACCATCAACCCCGCGTTCCGGGAACTGGCGGGCAACGTCGTGCTGACGGACGCGGTGCTGGACGTGATGCTCAAGGCTGAACTGGAGCGGTCGGGCATCCTCCTCGATGCCGATTATGCACGCCGGGAAACCAGCCGGCTGGTCACGTCGATCGCCGGGGCCGCCGGCATCGCTGAGGAACGTGCCGAGCGGTTGCTCACGGATCTTCGCACGGCCCGCGGGCTCGGTCCGACCCGGTTCCGCGCGCTCCTGCGCCGCAACGCCATGCTGCGCGCCCTGGCCCGAAGCCGAATCGAACAGAGCGGTTCTCTGATCACCGACGAGGACGTTCGCCGCAGGTTTGATGTCGTCTACGGCCCGAAGCTCGTGGCGCGGATCATCACCGTGCCTACCGAGCGCGAAGCCGTTGCCGTGCGCACGAAGGTCCTCGAGGGCGACGGGGCGATCTCGGACCGGTTCGCCCGCGTGGCGGTGGCTCACTCGACGGACGGGACTGGCCCGCGTGGCGGGTTGCTCGACCCGATCAGCCCGGCGGATCCCGGGTACGAATTGAATGTCCGCCGCGTCATGGCGGCGCTGCAGCCGGCGGAATTGAGTCAGATTATCGCCCTCGATCAGGGCTTCGCGATTCTGCTGCTGGAGGAGCGGCTGCCCGCGCAGGACGCCGATATCGAGGCGGTCAAGGGCGCGCTGCACGAGGAGCTGGACGCGCGCCAGGAGCGGCTCATCATGGACCGCTTTGCGCGCGAGCTGCTGGATGAGGCGGAGGTGACGATCGACGACCCCTCGCTGAAGTGGGCGTGGGACAATCGCTGAGGTTCGCGGCGAAGATCGACGCTCGAACGGTGGGGGCGGGATTCGAACCCGCGAGAGAGACGAGCCCTCTACCGGTTTTCAAGACCGGCGCCTTCAGCCGCTCGGCCACCCCACCCGGACCGCCTAGTCTAGCCGCCTCGCCCTGCCGCCCACCCGGGCTGAACTCGCCGCGCCCCCTCCCACTACAATCAGACTGTTGGCCGCCACATTGTCACGGGAGCCCGCGGTGTGACCCACTCATCCAGGCGACAGTTTCTTGCCGGATCCTGCCGCGCCGGCACGGCGGTCGCGCTGGGCCTCGGAGATCGGTGGGCCGAATCGATCGGTCGAATCGCGCGCCTGCTCGACCCGCCGCCGCTGGACCCGTTCGCGAACGGACGCAAGCTGGCGTCGCTGCGGTTCATGGGCGAGACCGGTCGTCGGCTCGAACGCCGAACCGGGCGCGGATTGTCCGGCCGATACACCATCGACCTGGCCCGCCTGGACGACGACGCGCTTGTGATCCCGCAGGAGCGTTTCTTCATCCGCACCGCGGCTCCGGATCGGCTCGACCTGACGAAGCCGTGGCGCGTCCGTGTCCGCGGGCTCGTCGAGCGCCCCGATGCGATTCCGATCGAGCGATTCAATGAGCTGGCCGGACCGCGCGGCGTTCACCTGCTCGAATGCTCGGGCAACGTGGGCTCTTTCGGACTCATGAGCGCAGCCGAGTGGGACGGCGTGCCCGTCACCGAGATCCTCGACACGCTGAAGCCAGCTCGCGACGGGCTGAATGTGCTCGTCTCGGGCTTCGACGATCACTCGGGCGAAGCGAAAGGCTCGCGGCGCGGCGCGAGCTGGGTCTTCACGCGCGAGCAGCTTGAACAGACGGGCGCGTTCTTCGCCACCCGCATGAACGGCGAGCCGCTCTCTCGCGACCACGGCCAGCCGGTGCGGCTGATCGTCCCGGGCTGGTACGGGTGCACGTGCATCAAGTGGGTGGACGAGATCCGGCTCGTCGGCGACGGGCAGCGGGCGACCTCACAAATGCGCGAGTATGCCCGCAGAACGCACCAGCGCGGCGAGCCGCGCCTGGCGCGCGACTATCGGCCCGCCGAGATCGATCTGGCCGCGATGCCGATCCGCGTCGAAAAGTGGCGCGTCGACGGCGGCATCGTCTACCGCGTGGTCGGCATCCTGTGGGGAGGCACGAAGACCACCGACGCGCTGACGATCCGCTTCAGCCGCGGTGTCGATGGCGCGTTTCAGCGAAATGCCAGGGACTATCGCGTTGACCATTGCGAGCACACGACCAACCAGACATGGACGCTCTGGTGGCACGCGTGGAAGCCGACCGCGCCTGGCGAATACCGCATCACAATGCACATCGACGACCCGGCGATCCGCACCCGCCGCCTCGACCGCGGCTATTACGCCCGCACGGTCGAGATCGATCAGGTGTAAGAGGGGCGGCTCATCCATCGCCGGTATCGGGTTCAGGTTCGCGAGCGCCCTCGTCTGTGATGCCCGTCGAGAGCCGGATATGAGTCGCAAGAAGGGCTTCATCACAGAAGTACCATTTGTCGCGCCAGGTTGGGCGGGCTTGAACAAGACAGGCCGCATAGATCTTACCGTCACTCACATAGAGGCTCAGTACTCTCAGTCTATCTCGAAAGACAGCTACCCCATAGGTCACTCTCGAAGAGTCACGTCGTCCCGTGTCAACCCAGGGCTTTGGGAGTGTCCAAGGCGCAAACTCCGCCCCTGAGACAAGTTCCCCTTGTTCAAGTTTCTCCACAAGTTCGTCAAACGTCATTCGATCGCTACTGCGGTTCTTTCCACCCCCCCAGACAACAGCTCCCGCCAGCAGAGCTACGAGCGTGCCCAATACCACAAGATTTCGGTTTCGAGGTTTCATCAGGACCTTCTCACTTGTGCACTAAACTCTACATCACAACCACTCACAGACGAATGTTATGGTTGACCGCAGAAAAGTCCAGGAAAGTCCCTCCAGCGACTGTCTTCACGCAAAGCCTGGTTTCTAGGTTGGGTGTCGTGAGCGCGTGCCAAAGTCCTCGCCTTGGAGGACGATCCTCTCGTCCGCGATTGATTCGCCGATCCGCAAACGGATCTGTGGTACGGTTGAGCCCGCGCTGGCGCTTGGGCCTCTTTCCCCTTTGCGCGCGCTCTCCACTGATGCCCGATGCTTGATGCCTGGTGCCTAGCTTTACAACTGCTGCAGAAACCGCACGTCATTTTCGAACAGCAGGCGGATGTCGGGGATGCCGTACTTGCCCATCGCCAGGCGCTCGATCCCGAAGCCGAAGGCGAAGCCCGTCCACTCTTCCGGGTCGATCCCGCACGCGGTGAGCACGGCCGGATGCACCATGCCGCAGCCGCCAAGCTCGATCCAGTCCGGCTCGTCGCTGGGCTTGAGGGCGATCTTGAGGTCGAACTCGGCGCTGGGTTCGGTGAAGGGGAAGAAGCTCGATCGCAGGCGGACCTGGGCCTCATGGCCGAAGTACGCCCGGGCGAAATGAAACAGCGTGCTCTTGAGGTCCACCATGCTCACGCCGCGGTCGATGTAAAGGCCCTCGAGCTGGTGGAACATGAAGTGATGCGTGGCGTCCACGGTGTCCGGGCGGTAGACGCGGCCGGGCGAGATCACTTTGATCGGCGGCCCCGTGCCGTTTGCAACCGCCGCGTCCATCACGCGGATCTGCACCGTCGAGGTCTGGGATCGCAACATGCGGGGGCGCTCGGTGCAGGCCGGATCATCGACGTAGAAATTATCGATCGGATCGCGGGCGGGATGGTCGGCCGGGATGTTGAGCCTCACGAAGTTGTGCTCGTCGTCCTCGAGTTCCGGGCCGGTGGCGACGGCGAAGCCCATGCGCGCAAACACCTCGACCAGCTCCTCGCGGACGCGCGAGAGGATGTGTCGGCGGCCGACGTGCCGGCTCTCGATGAGCCCGGGCTCGGTCATGTCGA
>JADFOF010000042.1 GCA_022563015.1 Planctomycetota bacterium | reverse complement strand
CTTCGTCCACTGGGATCTGGCGAGCGCTGACGGCGGTCATCTCGATCTCACGATCCACCATCTGAGACAGACCGGTGATGGCGTTTTGGCTGCCTAAAAGCACCAACCTTGCGCCCTCTTTAAGGCTGTCCTCCACTGCTATAACTTGTTTTACCATCCTTATCCTCGCGAACGGGCCACAGCGGTCACATATGGCCGTCGTTTATAGTTCTGTTTAGCTCTAAACGGAAACCTTTGCTCCGGTTCCCTTCACCAAAGTTGTCTGAATCAGCGTTGGAATATCAATGATTAGGACGACTTGCCCGTTTCCTAAAATACTGGCGCCGGCGATGCCTTTCACTTCGCCCATGCCTTCCGCCAGTGATTTGACCATGATCTCTTGCATCTCCACCAAAGTTTCAACCGCCAAGCCCACAAGCCGCTCGCCGATTTTCACAACTACGACATGCGTCGCGCGGTCCTGGGACTTCTGTATAAACACTTCTTTGCCGAAGACATCACCCAGCCGCAAAAGCGGCACTACGCTGCCCCTGGACCGGATAACTTCGTTGCCCTCGATGGTCTCGACTTCGACAGCTTCGATGCGCCGTAGAAGATCAATCGGGATCGCAGCCCCGCACATCTGTGTAAACTTCTTGACCTGTTTGACGCTAAGAATCGGCATGATTCCGGCGATGATGGGCACGGAGATACCGGCTTTGACGGCCCGATCCCTAAAGGCGTAGTAGTCGTCGTTGTTGAAGAACAGTTGGGTGATGAGAAAGTCGGTACCGGAATCGACCTTGCGCTTTAAATTATCGAGGTCGGTGTCGCAATTGGCGCTCTCTGGGTGGCCTTCCGGGTGGCAGGCGGAGCCCAAACACAGATCGCTGTGACGCGCACGGACAAAGCTGACCAGTTCGTTAGCATATTGAAACCCACCTTCCGTCGGCGTGAAAGAGGGCGTTCCCCGGGGCGGATCGCCGCGAAGCAGCAGCATATTTTCGACACCACGATTCTTCAACTCATCAACGGTGTGACCGACCTCATCACTCGTCGCCCCGACGCAGGTGAGATGGGCCATGCTTTCCATGCCGGCGTCGTTCTTGATACGGGTGACCAAGTCGATCGTCTTGCGACGGCTGCTACCGCCCGCGCCATACGTCACCGAAACATAGGTCGGCTCGAGCGGCTTGAGCGACTCGATCGTCTTATAGAGATCCCAAAATCCGATTTCATCTTTGGGAGGATAGAATTCAAACGAGAGAGTTGGAGTCGTTTGGCTTAGGGCATCTATAATCCGCATCGCATATCCCTGTCTACTGGGCGCGGAAGGATTCGAACCTTCGAAGACGTACGTCAACGGGTTTACAGCCCGTCCCCTTTGGCCACTTGGGTACACGCCCATCGACGGGCCAGGCAGGTCGCGAACGTACCCGGATCATCGTATACCGAGCCGCACTTTGTACAGCAAGAGATCGCTCTTGCCAAGCGCGGCATCCCCGAGACGCGTAAGCGATCGGTGATGGAGAAGACACCGATTCCACGCAGTCTGCTCGAATCCAAGTATTATCAATGTGCTTCCGGGCGTTTGTACCGGCGATCAGGTCGTCTGTGACAGAAAATCAAACAAACCAAACATGATCGCCAACACAAAAGCCGCAGCTATGACAAACAAATTAGGCATTGCAGAAAGCTCCCTAGATTATGGGCGACACCGACCTGCCCCACAGACTTTGTCCGTCAGGCCAAACCTTTCGCCCGTGCCAGAAACCGCAGCCCGTGTCAAACCGTCGCCAAAGCAGGCGGTTCGCCGGGCACCGCGCCGAGTCTCCAAGAACCGAACCGTTGCAACGGGGTCGCGATTCGCCGGTGAGTCTACACGATGGATCGCACAGCAGGCAAGGGTGGCTGGGCAGCTGAGGATCGTGGGGCAGGAGTGGTGGGGCGGGGGCGACCGCGGTTGCCTGCGGGCGTCCCACCTTCAGCGTCTGAGGCGTTCTTGAAGTGCCCGCTTGCCACGCCGGGCCGGGACTGCTTTGCTTTGCCCGTGCCCCACACCACGCCGATCACCCCCACCGCCGAGATTCTCAGGCCCGAGATCCAGGAACTGCTCGACCGCAAGCAGTACCGGGAGCTGCGAGCGGCGCTGGAGCAACTGGCGCCGGCGGACATCGCCGACACGCTCGAGGCGCTGGACTCGCACGACGCGGCGACCGCGTTTCGGCTCCTGCCGCGGGATCTGGCCGGCGAATCCCTGGCTGAGCTCGAACTGGACGCACAGGAAGACCTCATCCAGGCGCTGGGACGCTCAGCCACCAGGATCGTCGAGGCCATGGACCCGGACGACCGGGCCGCCCTCCTGGACGAGATGCCCGACCAGATCGCGCGAAGGCTCATCGCCTCGTTCAGCCCCGAGACGCGGCGCGAAACCCAGGAGATCCTGGGGTACCCGGCCCAGAGCGTGGGCCGCCTGATGACGCCCGACTACATCCGCGTCTTCCCCGACTGGTCCGTGGCCAGGACGCTCGAGCACATCCGCACCCACGGCCGCGACGCCGAGACCATCCACTGGGTCTATGTCGTGGACGACGACCGGCGGCTGATCGACGACATCCACATCCGCAAGTTCCTGCTGGCCGACCTCGGGTCCACCGTCGCGAAATTGATGGACGACCGGTTCATATCGCTCGACGCGACGGACGACCGGGAAGAGGCGGTGCGCATCATGGGCCGATACGACCGATCGGCCCTGCCGGTGGTGGACAGCCTCGGTCGGCTGCTCGGCATCGTCACCCACGACGATGTCGCGGACGTGGCCGAGGAAGAGGCGACCGAGGACATCCAGAAACTCGCCGGCATGGAGGCGCTCCGCGAGCCCTACATGCACGCAGGGTTCGCCCAGATGCTCACGAAGCGAGGCGGGTGGCTGGTGCTCCTGTTCCTGGGTCAGATGCTGACGATCCCGGTGCTGCGCGCGTTCGGCGCACAACTGGACGCCGCGCCCGTCCTGATCCTGTTCATCGCGCTCATCATCGCCTCGGGCGGGAACACGGGAACACAGGCGGCGTCGCTCTTGATTCGAGCGCTGGCGCTGCACGAGGTCAGCCCTCACGACTGGTGGCAGATCGTGCGCAAGGAGCTCCTGATCGGGCTGTGCCTCGGGAGCGTGCTGGGAGCGCTCGGGTTCGGGAGCGTGCTGTTCTGGACCGCCACCGGCGTGGCGGTGACTGACCATCCACTAAGAGTGGGCATGGCGGTGGGCACGGCGGTGGTCGGCATCGTGCTCTGGGCCGTCCTGCTCGGGTCCATGTTCCCGCTGCTGCTGCACCGCCTCAAGCTCGACCCGGCGACGATCTCCTCACCCCTGGTCGCGACGCTGATGGACGTGTCGGGGCTCATCATCTACCTGGCCGTCGCGCTGCTCGTCCTGCGCGGGACGGTGCTGTAGAACGGTTTCACTCAACCAACGCGTCGCGTCCGGCACGCTCGCGCCCAAAAAAAAGGAACGGGCCTCGAAGGTCAAGGCCCGTCCCGGGGGATTCGTAGGAGTCAATATCCTGCTCAACGTTCATCGAATCACGGGCAGCCGAGGACAAACTCGTTCTGGAACGCCAGGAAGTCGAAGATATCGCACAACGGATCCGGATCCTTGAGGCACGCACACGGATCACCGAGGACGAACTGGTTCTGGAAGGCCAGGAAGTCGAAGATATCGCACAACGGATCCGGGTCGAAGTCGCACGCGCACGGGCACGCGGTCACGCACGGATCGTCGCACGCCGCGACGATGTCGCCGAGCACACTAAGAACAATGTGCATGTTCGGGAAGCCCATACCGACGGTGGCAATATCTTGGATTTCCGTGAGGCCGCAGGCATCGGCGCGGATGTAGCTGGGAGAGTTCTGCCCGTTCGGGTTGGACCCTATGAAGTAGACCGCATTCACCGTCTCCCCCCTGTGGTCGACCGAATTGACCTCGACGACGAGCGTGGCGTCCGCGCAGATGGTGACGTCAACGGGGATTTCCTCGATGAACGGACCGGTGTCGATCTGCACGAAGACGAAGGAACCGATGAGCGTGAGGTCGGCCAGAAACGGGGCGCCGCCGTTGCAGTCAACCCACAGGTTTATGGTCAGATCCTGCTCGAAGTTGGGATGGGTGGCATTCTCCACAGCGACATCCACGCGCGTGATGTGGAACGGCCCCGTGACGGCAGGGAACTGTGTGAGGTCGAACGTGCGGTAGTAGCTGTTCTCGGTGGTGCGCTGCGGATTCGCAGCCGCGCACGCGATCGAGTTTAGGCCGACAATTGAGACCGGATCGACCGATTGCGTAATCGTGACACTCTGGGCGTTCGCGGTGGCCCCTGCCACAGCGACAGCCATACCTGCCTGCCATAACTGAACTCGCATTCTTGTTCCCTCCGGATTTGGGCCGCCATGGGCCGAAAATTTCGCGCGGCCGTGGCCGCATTCACAACTTCCCCGGCCCCGATCGGGGCCAAGGCTTCCGGTAGCGTACCACAAGAATGCCCCAGCAGGCGCTCTCGAACCTTTTTTCAGGCCCAAAAACAGGTTCGGCAGGCAGAAAAAAGGCGGCCACATGAATCATGCAGCCGCCCGGAGGGAGAAAGAGAGAGCTTGTTCGTGCCGAATCTCACATGGCTGTACGTGATATCGACGGTGTTTGTTCAGGTCGAATCGCCACCAGGGCCCAAAACCTCGGGCGTAATATCGGTCATTTGAGCATTTCCCCTACACTCGCGAGGTGCTCCGGCAGGGCCTCGCACAACTCCTCCAGCTTCTCATTGCTCAGCTTGAGCTGCTCGCGAATCTCAGGCCCGATGTCCAGCTTCAGCAGGTCCAGCCGAAACCCGCCCTCAATCGAGGCCACCAGACGGTCCGCAACGTACACCACCGAGACCAGCGTCCGATGGTCTGAGGGCACGCTCATCGGCTCGTGGTGGTGCCCCGTCACCAGACCAAAGTTGCGCGGGAACTTCCACCGTTCGCACAGGGCCTTCCCGAAATCCTGGTGGCTGGCCCCGAAGATCTCCTCCTCCGTCTCGAGCATGCACCGCGTCGGCGTGCCCGACGGGTCCGCGCCCAGATTCTGGATCACCTCGATCAGCTTGTTCCGGTCCGACTGCATCTCAACCATGATCCCGATGTCGTGGATGAGCCCGGCCAGGAACGCCTCGTCACCGAACCCGAACTTCAGCTTGTCCGCGATCAGCTTGCTCGCCCCGGCCGTCCCCACCGAGTGCTCCCACAGCAGCTTGGCCGAAAAACACGGCCCCATCTCGCCCCCACGGAACAGCTTGGCCAGCGACGCCGCGATCGCGATGTTCTTCACCGCGTTCAGCCCCAGCAGCACGATCGCACGGTTGATCGATCCGATCTGCCCAGGAAGCCCGTAGAACGACGAGTTCACAACCTTGAGAATGCGGCTGCACAACGCCGGATCGTTCGAGATCACCTTGTGCAGATCCTGAGCGGTGGACTTCGGATCCTCGACCAGCTCAACGATCTTCAGCGTGATCTCGGGCAGCGTGGCGATGTGACTGATCTCTCCGATCACGGTCTCGACCAGCTGCGCCCGTTCCGATGTCGTCGCGCTCATAGCGGTGCTCCAGCGTCGGCGGTTCCGACGCCTCAGCATCGGCCGCGCATCACCCCCACTTGCGTCCCAAAGGCGGGATCGCCAAAAGTTTGCGGACTCAACGCTATCGGACCAACACCACGCCAGGACCGCCCCAGCAGGCCCAAAATCGAATGGACGCGCCCCATACGACACGCGTACGAGCCGCATACGAGCCGCGACCGGGAGGGAGTGCTCCGGGTGTGACCATCGCGATATGGATCGTCGAACCACCGCTCCCTGCCGGTCGCTGCTCGTCGGGGGTCGCGGCTCGTTTCGGGGATTCTGGCGCCCGGTCCTACATTCGGTCGAGGGTCGAGATGCCGAGCACGCCCAGCCCGTCGGCGAGCACGCGGGCGGTGAGCTGGCACAGGCGTAGCCGCGACGCGCGGGTGCGCTCGTCCTCGGCCGCGAGCACCGGGCACTGCTCGTAGAACTTCGAGAACGCCCCGGCCAACTCGTACAGATACACGCACAACCGGTGCGGGCCGAGCGATTCCGCGGTGGCTGACAGCGCCGCGGGATACCGCAGCAGTTGCAGCGCCATGGTCTTCTCCGCCGGGTGCTCGGGCAGGAACTCGGCCGAGTCGATCCCGGCGGCGGGGATCAGCGAGCGCTCTTGGCCCTTGCGGAAGATGCCCTTGATGCGAACGAGCGCGTTGAGCAGGTACGGGCCGGTGTCGCCCTCGAACGCGATCATCCGGTTCATGCTGAACACATAGTCTTTCACACGGTCGTTGGAAAGGTCGGCGTACTTGATCGCCGCGATGGCCACGACCTCTGCGATCGACCGGCACGACTCGGCGTCCAGATCGGGGCTGCGCAGTTTGACCTCGTGCTCGGCGCGTGCGACGGCCTCGTCGATCAGGTCCGCGAGCCTGACGTTCTCGCCGGTGCGGGCTTTGAACGGCCGATTGTCCTCGCCGAGCACGGTCCCGAACGCGGCGTGCTCGAGCACGGCGTTGTGGTCCGAACCCGGCCGGCGCGTGTACCCCGCCCGGTGCGCCGCCGCGAAGACCAGCCGGAAGTGGAAGCTCTGGCGTGCATCGACGCAGTAGATCAGGCGGTCGGCGTTGAACTTGTGCACGCGGCGGCGGATCCCGGCGATGTCCGTGGTCGCGTACAGGAACCCGCCGTCGCTCTTGCGGATGATCGTGGGCTCGGGGATGCCCTCGATACGAACGACGAGCGCGCCGTCGGATTCTTCCGCGATGCCGCGGTCGAGCAGATCCTGCACCAGCGGGCCAAGCTCCTCGGCGTAGCTCGACTCGCCCGCCGAGTCGTCGTCGGTGATGCTGGTGTTGAGCCGACGGCACATGTCCAGGCACGCGTTCATGGTGACATCGCGGATGCGCTGCCAGACGCGGAGCGTCTCGGGGTCGTGCGACTGGAGCTTGAGCAGCGTGTCCTTGGCGTTGGCCAGGGCCTCGTCGGCGCCGGCGACCTGCGCGTCGAGTTCCGCTTCGGCCTTTGGACCGAGCCCGTACCGCTGGACGGCGATCAGCCCGCGGCGATCGGGTGTGCAGTCGCGCTGGGCTGTGCGGTAGTAACGGTCCAGATCATCGAGCGTCAATGCGTCCAGGTTTGCGCGCCCCGCCTCGACCTCGGAGGCGATCTTCCATGTGACCATGGCGATGGGCAGGCCCCAGTCGCCCACGTGGTTCTGGCGCACGACCGTGTGGCCGAGGCGCTCGAACACGCGCGCGATGGCGTCGCCGATGATCGTCGAGCGCAGGTGCCCGACGTGCATCTGCTTGGCCAGGTTCACGCCGAACAGGTCGACCACCACCGTCGTCGGCGTGTCCGGCTTGGGGACGCCCAGCGATTCGTCGTCCAGCTGGTTGAGCAGTTCGGCCAGTTTTTCGGCCTTGAGTCGTACGTTGATGAACCCCGGGCCGGCGATATCGCGCTCGGTCACGGGCTCGGCCAGGTCTGCCAGGTCGAGGTGCGCGACGATCGCCATCGCCACCTCGCGCGGCTTTCGACCAAGCCTCTTGGCGAGGGGCATGGCCGCGTTGCACTGAAAATCGCCGAGCTTGGGCTGGCGCGACGGTGAGATCAGCGGGTCGATCCGCTCGGTTGGTGCGAGGTCCGGCAGCGCCGACCGGATCGCCGCGACGAAACGCTCGCCCAGCGCGAGGACCGGGTCGTCGAAGCGCGTGTGGTGTGTGCGCTCAGTCATCGCCGCCAGTGTAGGCTCAGGGCGTCCCGGCGGATTCGTTCGAAGCGTCCTGAATGCTCCAGCGCCCGAGGATCTGCGCGAGCTGGTCGGCGAAGTCGATCAACGCCGTGCTCGCCGTCTGGCACAGCGGGTCGTCGATGAGCGCCACGCGTCCGTTCGTGACGGCCGGGATGTCCCGCGACGCCAGCGGGCCCAGCAACCGGGCGATCTCCTCGGGCGTCGGGTCGGTCGTGGGCGCGCCCCGGGGCCGGGGGAACACGAGCACGATCGCGTCCGGCGCCAGGCGTATCACATCTTCGACGTCCATCGTGACATACGCCCGCGCGTGGCGCAGCGCACCAATCCCGCCGATTCGCTCGAGCACATCGTGGTGGAACGAACCGGGCCCGACCGCGCCGGGCGGATTCGTCCCGATGAGCAGCAGCACGGTTCCCGCGCCGGCGAGGTTCGCGTCGCGCTTCGCCCATGCAGCGTCCATGCGTTCGAGCAAGAGCGCCGGATCGCGCCCCCGTGCCGACAGCTCGTCGGCGAACAGCGACGCGAGTTGAGCTGCGCACGTGCGGACGTCATCAAGCGTCGCCAGCCGCTCGTACCGCACGTCCCACTGGAGCGACTCGGCCAGTCGCTTGAGGCGAGCGGGCTTTTCGCGCTGGTCCCACTCGACGACGACGTGGGTGGGACGGGTGCGCAGCAGGGCTTCGTAGTCGATGCCGTTGAGGTCGCCGCACACCGGGAGCGCCGGGTCCAGCGCCATGTCGTACCCGTGCCGACCGACGATCAGGTCTTCGAGCCCGAGGTCCTTGAGGATGATGGCCACAGCCGGTCCGATCGCGGCGATGCGCACGGTCGCGTCGGGGCGAGCGTCCGGGTGCGGGTCTTCTGATCGGTTCAGAACAGCGCCGAGGGCCGCGAGCATCGCCGCGAGCGCGAGGACACACACGATGATCGGCAGCCGTCGCACGGGGGGATTCTACGCCAGTGTGTGACGGGCACAGCGCCAATGAGACGCGATTTCCGTCGCGGGCTCGGTCCACACGATCACTGCCGATCCTCGGTGCCTGGTGGCCGCCGTGCCGATACGATCGGCCCGTGACACTCGTCGAGGCCGAGATCGTGGTGCGTCCGTTGAATCCCCAATCCGGCGGCCGCGCGCCCGGGCGGCTGGCGGCGACGATCGGCGTTCATTACACGGTCGACGCGTTCGCGTTTGTGATCGTCGCGCTACTGCCGCTGCTGACGACCCGCCTGGGCCTTGTGCCGTGGCAGGTCGCGACGCTCCTGGCTGCGGGATCGATCTGCTCGGGCGCGATCCAGCCGATCGTGGCATGGCTCACCGATCTGTACGACACGCGGCTGTTCGCGACGCTCGGGCTGTTCGTGGCGGTGATTTCGATCGGGCTCATCGGGTTCGTTGATAGTTTCGCTATGTTGCTTGTGGTGCAGTGCCTGTCGTCGGCGGGGATCGGCGCGTTCCATCCGCCGGCTGTGGCGGCGGCGGGGCACCTGTCGGGCAAGAAACGGACGCTGGGCGTGTCGTGCTTTTTCCTCGCGGGCATGCTCGGCGGTGTGTGCGGCAACACGCTCTCGCCGCTCTGGGTCGGTGTGTTCAGCCCGATGGTGGGAGGCGAACCCATGGTGGGGCGCGGGCTCAGGTCGCTCGCGTTTCTTATGATTCCCGGGCTGGCAGCGGTTGTGATTCTGGGCTGGGCAATCCACAGCGCGCCACATTCGCACGCCGATGCGCACAAGAATCACGCTGAGCTTTCCGAACACGAGCGGCGGCTGCGGTGGTGCGCGGTCGCGCTGCTGTTCCTGAGCAACGTGCTCCGTTTCACGGTGAACATGATCCTGCTGTACCTGTACATCTCGTGGACGGAGCGGTACGTGCTCTCACGGTCGGGCGCCGGTGCCTTGAGCGATTCGCTCGGGCTGGAGGCATCCACGTTCTTTGGCGTGCTGGTGGGATCGATGCAAGTGGGGATGGGCGCGATCGGATTGGCTGCGGGGTTCCTGCTGCGTGCACGTCACGAAAAGGTGGCGCTGGTGCTGATGCCCGCGATCGGGGCGGCGGCGCTTGTGGGCGTTCCGTTTGTGGACGCGCTGCCGATGGGCGTCGCAGCGGCAGCCATCGTGCTCGCGATGCTCGCGGGCGTGGGGTTCGGTTCGATGATCCCCGTGTCGATCTCGCTGGCGCAGCGGCTGTTGCCGCACCGGACGGGGCTGGCATCGAGCCTGATGCTGGGCGGCGCGTGGATGTTCGCCGCGACCGGGCCTTTCATCGCGAAGTGGGCGGAGGGGCGCTTTGGACTTGCGGGCGCGTTCTGGTTCACCGCGGGCGTGCTCGTGCTTTCGGGGCTTGTGGTGATCGGGCTGCCGGGGCGTGTGATTCGCGAGGCGTAGCACAACCGAACCCACAACGGAAGTCGAGAGTCCGCAGAAAAGAGCCTCCTGCTCGAGCAGGGGGTCCCGATGTTCCCACAGAACACGAGCACGATCGGAGCATGACGGGAGTCGTGGGTGTTTTTGGCGGTGAATGCGGTGCGTGAGAGGACCCTCAGCTTGCGCTGAGGGCTCTGTTGGGTCGTCGGTAAGCGGTTACAAAGCAGTTACAGCCCCGGGCGGCCGAAGACTGTACATATGACGTGCAGGGGACGCGCCCCTGCCCCGGCACAAGGAGCCACGCATGAGCATCGCCACACACCTGAGATCGATCCTGGCCGGACTGGCGCTCGTCGCGTCGTCCGGAGCCGCCCTTGGCCAACCGGTCGAGGTCAACATCGTGATCCCGCAGCGGGGCGTGGTCCGTCCGGACCGGGTGCATATCGGACCGGTGAAGATGACGAAGGTGGACGCGAGTGTGCGCGTCATCGAGCAGGTGGCAGCCACCACGCTTCGGATCACGCTGCACAACTCGACGGGGCGGATGCAAGAGGCGCAGCTCCTGGTGCCCGTGCCCGAAGGGGCGGTGGTGAAGAGCTTTGTGCTCGAGGGTCTGGGCGAGGACGGGATCGCGCAGCTGCTGCCCGCGGACGAGGCGAGGCGGATCTACAACGAGATTGTGCAGCGCAGCCGCGACCCGGGGCTGCTCGAGTTCGCCGGGTACAACCTGATTCGTTCGAGCGTGTTCCCGGTGCCGCCCAACGGCGAGCAGTCGGTGAGCCTGACGTATGAGCAGATCCTGCCCTCCGAGTCGGACCGCGTGGACTATGTGCTGCCCCGGAGCGAGTCGCTCGAGCAGCCGGGCGTGGCCTGGTCGTTCTCGCTGGATATCGAGGCCAGGCGGCCGATCTCGACGGTGTACTCGCCGAGCCATGATCTGGTGACCGAGCGCGTGTCGCAGACGCACGTGCGTGTGAGCGTGCCGGCGGGGTCGGCGCAGAATGACATCGGGCCTCTGCTGATTTCGTACCTGCTGGAGCGACCGGCGGGCGGCGTGGCTGCGACCTTGCTGACCTATCCGGACGCGACGGTGGGCGACGGGCAGGGCGGGTATTTCCTGCTTCTTGCGGGGCTGCCGGCCGATCGCCCGGCGAATGTCGAGCCGATCAAGCGCGAGGTCATCGTGGTGATCGACCGCTCGGGATCCATGCGGGGCGAAAAAATCGAGCAGGCGGTCGAGGCGGCGCTGCAGGTGATCGAGGGGCTCGACGACGGCGAGGCGTTCAACATTATCGACTATTCCAACACGGTGGAGATGTTCGCCGAGTCGCCCGTCATCAAGAGTCGCGAGTCGATCGCCGAGGCACGCACCTACCTCGCCGCGATCAAGGCCAACGGCGGGACTGCCCTGCACGATGCGATCGTCGAGGCGCTGCGTCAGGGTCATCACGAGGGCATGCTGCCGATGGTGCTGTTCCTGACGGATGGATTGCCGACGGTTGGCGAGCGGAGCGAGGTGGCGATCCGCGAGGCGGCCAAGGCTGCGAACAAGCACAATCGGCGGGTGTTCACGTTCGGCGTCGGGTACGACGTGAATGCACCGCTCCTGACGACGATTGCACAGCAGTCGCGTGCGACCAGCACGTTTGTGCTGCCTGAGGAGGACGTCGAGGTGAAGGTCGGGCAGGTGTTCAAGAAGCTGTCCGGGCCCGTGCTGTCTGAGCCGGTGCTGACGGTGCTGGATGCGAACGGGAAGGTTTCGACACGCGCGGTTCGCGAGTTGATGCCGCACGCGCTGCCGGACCTGTTCGAGGGGGATCAGCTGGTGCTGCTGGGGCAGTATGTGGAGGACAAGCCGATCACGATTGTGCTGAGCGGCGATTACTTCGGGACCGAGCGGAGGTTTGAGTTCAGCTTCGGGATGGACCGTGCGACGACGCGGAACTCGTTTGTGCCGAGGCTCTGGGCGTCGCGCAAGATCGCGGCGATGATCGACGAGATCCGTGCGATGGGCGCGGACGGGAGTGCTGCGCTGTATGGCGCGCCGCCACCGACTGAGGATCCGCGGTTCAAGGAGCTGGTGGACGAGATCATCACGCTGTCGATGAAATGGGGGATCCTGACGGAGTACACGTCGTTCCTGGCGGTGGAGCCCGGGATGGTTGCTGGCGGAGGTGGTATGGAGACGTTCCTGGGGCTCCGAGCATTGGATCGTGCTGATGTATTGGGCGGGGTCGCACTCTCTCCGAGTGATGCAAGCACATTCGAACGTCAGGCGCGTGTTCGCGAGTCACTCAGGGATCGTGCGTTGGAAGAGCGATCGGGCGGGGGTGCGGTGGCGCAGTCGCTCAATTCTGTCGGCCGCAGCGTGCAGTTGAAGCTGAACAAGTCCAATATGTTTTTCGATGAAGACATGAAGATGGTGAGCAACGCGCTCGTCAAGCAGATCAACGCGGACACGTTCTACAACTTCGGCGGCGGATGGATCGACGCGAAGGTGGTCGAATCAATCAAGGACAAGGGAGAGGAGACGGAGCCGGATGAGACGATCGAGTTTGACACCGAAGCGTTTTATGTGTTGCTCGACACGCTGGTCAAGCAGCATCGGCAGGCGGTGCTGGCCATGGGCGGGGACGTGTACCTGTCGCTCAATGGGAAGAACATCCTCGTGAAGCTGCCCACAGCGGGCGGCGAGGGGAGATGATCGTGTTTCAATCAACAAGTCACAACACCAACAGGAAATGGAGACTCACAATGACAACGCTGAACAGGAGTACCGTACTGACACTGGCTGCCGGGCTTGCGCTGGCGACGGGCGCGCACGCCCAGGTTTCGAGTCAACTGGTGGCGATCGAGAATATCGAGCCCGCGGTAGCGTCCACGGTTGCGCCCATATCGGCTGAAAAACCAGTGATCGAGGTCGTGTTTGTGCTCGACACCACCGGCTCGATGAGCGGGCTTCTCCAGGGGGCGAAGGAGAAAATCTGGTCGATCGCCAACGCCATCGCGACCGCTCAGCCCACGCCTGACATCAAGATCGGGCTCGTCGGGTATCGGGATCGGGGCGATGCGTACATCACCGTGCGCACGGCCATGACGTCGGACCTGGACGCGATCTACTCGGATCTGATGAAGTACGAGGCGGGCGGCGGCGGCGACGGGCCGGAGAGTGTCAACCAGGCGCTCAACGAAGCAGTCACGCTGTTCGAGTGGTCGAGCGACGCGAACGCGCTCAAGCTGATCTATCTCGTCGGCGACGCGCCGCCTCACATGGACTACCAGGACGACGTGCGGTACCACGACTCGTGCGCCATCGCAGCCGAAGCGGGGATCATCATCAACACCATCCAGTGCGGCAATATGAGGTACGGACGTGATCTGGCAGGAGATCGCCCGGCTCAGTGAGGGCGAGTACTTCGCGATCGATCGGACGGGCGGGATGCTGGCGGTGGCGACGCCGTATGACGAGGAACTGGCGCGTCTGGGTGCCGACCTTGACGGCACGCTCCTGGCGTACGGCGACAAGGACGCGCGGGAGGGGCTGTACAGCAAACTCGCGGCGAGCGAGGAGATCGATGCCTCGGCCCCGGCGGGCGCGCTCGCGGATCGTGCCCGGTACAAGGCGGGCGAGGCCGGGGCTGACAGCTTGACAGGTCGGCAGGAACTCGTGCGCGACATCGCCGAGGGCCGGACCAACCTCGACGACATCAAGGAGAACGAGCTGCCCGAGATCATGCAGACAATGACCCCGGAAGAGCGTGTCGCGTACGTCCAAGAGCAGCAGGCCAAACGGGACCAGCTTCGCCGGCAGATCACCGAGATCGACGGCAGGCGTCAGGCGTTTCTC
>JADFOF010000343.1 GCA_022563015.1 Planctomycetota bacterium | reverse complement strand
CACCCGGCGGCTAAACTGACTTGGAGGGCACGGCTCAAGGCCGCGACCTGCCCTGACGGGCGTCGGTCGAGGTAGGTCGGGCCGCGCCTGACGAAATTGCGTTTGGCGTGCACCGCGCGCCCTACGCGCTGAATTCGTATCCGCCGCTCATAATTATTTAATGCCTAAACTATCCGGTGGCCGAGCCGGACCGTTCCGTCTGACGATCGCAACACCTCGCTCATACGCTACGTGAGGGGCGCTTTGGCAAGAACCTGAACGAGCACCGATTTGAAGGCGGGCGTCTTGGAGGCTGGGTCGGTTAGCGAAGGCACCAGTCTGTTGGCTTCGGGGAAGTACATGAGCACGTTGCCCGCTCGAATCTCGTACTCGCGGACGAGGATGTTCTGCATTTCCCCAACCGTGCTACGCACCGTGACTCGCTGATCCGCCGTCAGGCCCAGCCGGTCGATGTCGGTCCGGTTCATCAGAATCACGTCGCGCCGGTCCTGCCCACGGTAGATGTCTTCCTCTTCGTAGACCACCGTGTTGAACTGTCCTTCGGAGCGAACCGTCATCAACCGCAGTTGTCCATCACTGCTGGGAAGAGGGGGGATGGGGTGGGTTTTGAATTGAGCTCGGCCGCTCGGCGTCGGGAATCTCAGCGAGTGGAGCGTGCGGCCGGCGATCTGAAACTCTTCCCGGGTTCGGTCGATTTGACCGATCTTCTCATAGCCGGGAATGATCCTGGCAATGAAATGACGGATCGTCTGATGCTGCTCCATCGAATGCCAGTCCACCGGCCCCTGATCTCCCAATACAGCCCGAGCGACATGGGCAATGATCGAGACTTCATGGCGCGGGCCGCGATGCCTGGGCGGTCCGCCGTCGCTGAGGCGAACGTAGCTGAACATCGATTCCTGGGTCGTTTTTTGGGGCTCCTCATCGCGAGCGAGCACCGGTAGGACAATGGTCTCACGGGCGCGCCCCCAGGCATGGCCGGTGTTCAATGTTGTGTTTAGGTAGACGAGCAGGTCCAGGTTGTTGAGCGCCCGCTCCGCCAGCGCCGAGTCAGGATTCGAGCCGTAAAGATTGCCGCCGAGGCACCAGCCAAACCGCATCTCGCCACGTCCTGCTGCCTGCACGCAGCCCATCGTGTCAAGTCCCGGTGTCGTCGGCAGGCAAACGCCATACTGTTCCTGCAGTCGCTGTAGGATGGCCTCCTTCAACACAGGCGTCACACCCATCGAACCGATTCCCTGCACGTTGCTGTGGCCCCGAATGGGAAGAAGCCCCGCGTGACGGCGACCGACCATGCCGCGGAGAAGGGCCAGATTCACAATCGTTTGTACGTTCTGAACGCCGTGCTCGTGGTGCGTGATGCCCATGGTCCAGCCAAAAACAGCACTTTTGGCGGCGACGTAGATGTCGGCGATTCTTTCAATGGTCGCTCGCTCGACGCCTGAGCCCTGTTCGATGGTTTGCCAATCGGTGGCAGTGAGATGCTCGCGGTACTCCTCCCAGCCATCGGTAGCCTGGCGAATGAACTCGGCGTCCACGGCGCCGCGTTCCAGAACGGCCTTGGCTACGCCGGTGAGTAGGGCGATGTCGCCTCCAATGTGAGGCTGGACGTATAGGCTGGCGATCTTCGTGCCGAACAGCAGGCTGCGTACGTCGGAAGGCACCCGGAACTTGACCAGACCGGTTTCGCGAACGGGATTGATCACGATGACGTTGCCGCCGCGTCGACGGATATTCATCAGGGTACGCATGAGGCGTGGATGATTGCTGGCAGGGTTCCCGCCGATCAGCATGAACAGGTCGGCATGCTCGACATCCTCCAGCATCACCGTCGCGGTGCCGCTGCCGATCGAGCCGGACAAGCCCACGCCGCTGGCCTGATGGCAGTAGTAGGAGCAGCTGTTCACGTGGTTGGTGCCGAACAGGCGGGCGAACAACTGCAACAGAAACGCGGCTTCGTTGGACGAACGGCCGCTCACGTAGAAGAAGCATTCATTGGGAGAGACGACCTTGAGCCGGTCGGCGATCCGCTGCAACGCCTCCTCCCAGGTAATCGGATGGTAGTGCGAATCTTCGGGTCCGGCATAGACCGGTTGGGTAATGCGGCCGGCGGACTCCAGCCGGCGGGGCGTGAAGCCCCGAAGCTCGGCGAAGCCGTAACGCTCGAAGAATTGCGGGGACAGGCTGGCCTGCATGTCGGCCGCCATGGCCTGTAGTGATTTCTTGCAGATCTCCGGCCATCGGCCGAGCTCGTTTCGCATGCCGCCGAGCTGCCCGCCCATGCCCAGGGCGCAGGTCTTGCAGGCGTTCTTGGAACGCGCTGCGGCCCAGAGTCGGCGCCAACCGTGCTTGTTCGCCAGAGCGAGGGCATACTTGATTGCCGGCCAACCGCCCCCGCTCTTGAGACGCTTCATAGGTACACTCCCCGATGGCAGAATCCGGTCCAGACGTATGTCGGGATGGGCACGCCGCTAACTGGGTTGAAGGTTCGAAGGTTGTTGGTTCAGGAGAATCCGGGAGTTCCTAACCTTCAACCCGCTATCGGCGCTGCGTCCGTGACCGTTGTTGAGAATACCACAGCTTGTCGAACAGAGGGAGAGATTTCTCCGAGCGGGTTCGCCGGACACACGTACCCCGCAGGTGCTAACGTCTAGCCGTCAGGCGGTCGAAAGTCGAAAGTTCCAAAGTCAAAAGTCCTAAGATTAAACCGGATGACGTGGACAGGGTCGGACCTTGGACTTTGACTTGACCACGTTCAAAGAGCTCGTCGCAGCCCTGGACGTCCCTGTTGAAGCCGAACGCGTGGACAAGAAATGACGACTCCATACCGCACGGCTTTGGGATAGTGGCATGCCTCGTCGCGGCAGAGACGTGTCGAAGCTTGGCAGCGACCTGGGACAATCCGATTCAGCGATGATCTTTTATCCGTGCCTGGTTGGAGACTCGTTGCTTCTGCAGGATCACTTGGCCATCGCTCCGGACGCTGCCCGAGAGGGACGGCCTATGAAGATGTCTTTGAGTTGGGATCG
>JADFOF010000342.1 GCA_022563015.1 Planctomycetota bacterium | reverse complement strand
GCCATCGCCTGCGGCCCCGAAGCGCCGTGGCTGTGCGCGCACCACGACCGCACCATCCAGCGGCTCTTTGAGTATCTCACCGACGACCCACTCGGCTACTGCCGCAGTTTCAACATGGACCGAACGGCCGCTCTCGCCGCCACGCGCGCGTATGTCTGCGCGCTCTTCGACCAGTACGCCCGCCGGCGCGGCAAGCGACGATGGGCGGAGAAGACCCCCGGCAGCGCGCCGCACCTCGGGTTCATCCGCGAGCTCTTCCCTGACGCACTGTTCGTGCACGTCACCCGCGACGGCATGGACGTCGCCGCCTCCACAGCCATCCTCGACCACCACCGCATCAACGTCTCGGAGCAGGACGCCGGGACGCTCGACCTGGCCTCCGACCTGCGCACGGACAACACGCCCTTCGCCGCGGCTGTGCGCTGGCGCCACTGGACCCGCCTCATCCAGCGCTCGCTCGCCGGCGCACGCACGTTGACAGTGGAATACGAGCGGCTCGTGCGCGAGCCCGAAGTCACGTGCAAAGGGATCTGCGACTTCATCGGCGAACCCTTCGACCCGGCCATGCTCGAGTACCGCGAGCACCCGCACGACTTGCCCGACTGGGAATGGGGGTCGGCCGATTTTCGCGCCCACGAGCGCATCACGACCGAGCGCGTCGGTGTCGGTAAGGCCGCGATCGGACCGCTCGAAGCCGAGCTTATTCACCCGGTCGTGTGCGCCGCGCCCGGCCGCCTCGAACCGGCCGCCGCGCTGGCCAGCCTCGATGAACTCCGCTCAGACTCCTTTCGTCTCTTCATGGACCGCACCAACGCATTGGCCCAGAGCCTCTCACTCGCGCAGATGCACGACTGGTCCAAGGTCTGGGAGTACCCGTGGCTCTGGTTCAACGCCCTGAGCCGCATCGACCTCGCACGCGCCCGTGTCATCGACATCGGCAGCCAGCGATCCGTCATGCCGTGGCTCATGGCCATGCTCGGCGCCGACGTCACCATGATCGAGACCGACCCCTCGCACGAACCGCTCTGGTCGCGCCTGCGCTCGCGGCTCACCCTCGACATCGACTGGCGATTCGTCGGCGACGAGTCCATCCCGCTCGAGGACGCCTGCGCCGAACTCGTCACCAGCTTCTCCGTCATCGAGCATCAGGCCGATCGGGCGCTGGCGATCAACGAGATCGCGCGCGTGCTTCGGCCCGGGGGCGTGCTGGCGATGTCGTTCGACGTGTGCGACAGCAACCATGGCGTGCCTATGACATTCCCGGCTTCGAACGGCCATGCGATGACACTGGCAGAGTTCGAGCGCGAGGTGTGGTTGCATGAGGCGTTTTGGGGAGAAGGCATTGGGGAAGGCATTAGGCATCAGGCACTAGGCATCAGGAAAGGAGAGGGCATCAGGCATCAGGCATCAGGCATTGGTGAAGGCGCGGACAGGGGGAATGGAGGCGGGGATGGGGCGATTGCGTGGAATATCGCCGACATGGCGCCGTTCCACGAGTGGCACAAAGCCACAGCCCCGCATCACAACTACGTCGTCGCAGCAGCGGTCCTGACGCGGACAGGACAGCGCTCCGAGCCGTCCCGGTAGGTCCCCCGGCGCGCCGGGGTCCGAGCCGACCTGTTCAGATTCTCAACGCGAAGCCCGCCAAGAGCGCGAAGGCCCAATGGGGTGCCGCCCTTGCAACCGTGGCGTATCATCTGCCACGGTTGGGAGGTCCGATGGTGCACCACGGCCGAAGCGAGAGCACGAAAGCAACGGCGATCCGGCGGGCGCTGATATGCCTCGTACTAGGAAGTGTGATGACGATCGCGTCCGCGTGGTGGTGTGCGCTGTATTCGAGAGGCCGGACGCGAGGTTTGGAGTTGTCCGGCGGCCCCTTCTTCGAGCAATACCGTCCCGAGCGCTGGCCGGCGCTCACGAGAGGGTGGAAGCACGAGGGGTTTGGTATTGCAGAGCATTCAGGAATTGGAGTTGTGTTCGGCGGAGACCGTCCGAGTCCACGCAGACCTGATTATTCTCAAGACGCATTTGTTATTATCAGGGAGTACCACAGCGGATTCCCGTGGCATTCCATGCACAGTTTGTGGAGCGGCGTGACGATCAAACCAGAGTTGGCCATGGAGTTCGAGGAGATAGAACGGGATCGGCCCGTGTTTCCGCTACTGGATAGAGGCATGACTCCCCCAGCCTGGATTCCTGATCCGCATCCCGCGCGCATCTTGCCGCTGACACCTGTATGGCCCGGGGCGTTGTACTCGGTCTTGTTGTATGCCGCGCTTGTCTGGCCCCTGCTGTGGGTGGTGGAGTTCACATGGCGGCATCGCCATTTTCGGCACGATTACCGCTGCAAGCAAGGCCTGTGTGTACACTGCGCGTATCCCGTGGGCGACTTTGCGGTCTGCCCCGAGTGCGGGGCGGCGACGGGGGGTGACGCATGAAGCGACCGCGGCTCATCCCGCAACGTCTGGTGACGCGGCGGAGGCTGAAGTGGGTGGCGCTGGGGGCAGCATCAGTTCTCCTCGTGGTGTCGTGCGTGTCTCTGTGGTACGGTCTCGTATTGGAGCGTTTCGGGCGCTCCGACGTCACCCAGGTGGCGGTAGTGAATGGCTGTGTCAGCTTCTTTTGGAAGGACTATCCTGCCCGGTTTCCTGGATTCAGAGTCAGGCATGGAGCGCCTATCCGGTTTCACATTCAGGCGTGGTTCGACTGGGAGGTCCAACAGTACGGCGGTCCGAAGGGCGTGAGCCTGGACGTGCTGCATGTCGTGATCCCACTATGGGTGCCCTTCCTGTTGCTTTCGGTTCTGACTGTCTGGCTCTGGCGAACTGACCGCGTTCCGCCCGGGCATTGTCCGCACTGCCGCTACGACTTGCGCGGCATACGAGGGTCCGTCTGTCCCGAGTGCGGGGGTTCGTGGCGCATGCCGTGCCCTCCCGCTTCGCCGCCGCCGGCTCCCTCTCCACCTGGGAGAGGGTTGGGGTGAGGGTCTTCGCGCGCGCCCGCGCCCGGTCGATGTCGTGGCGCACTCCCCTCACCT
>JADFOF010000341.1 GCA_022563015.1 Planctomycetota bacterium | reverse complement strand
ATAGACGAGCTTGTTGAGGATGATGTGATCGTGGTCGACCTGTTCGGAAAGGTGTACGACGGCACGTTCGCCGGCGACAACCTCTCGACGGCGATCCGCGTGAGCACCAGGCGCGGGATGGTGATCGACGGCGGGCTGCGGGACACGCAGCGGATCGTTGAGATGGAGGACTTCAACGCCTTCATCCGGGGCATGGACCCGTCCGCGATCAACGACGTGTCGATGCCGGACATCAACGGCATAATCCGCATCGGCCTGGCGACCTGCCTCCCCGGGGACGTGGTGCTGGGGACGATGGAGGGTGTGATGTTCATCCCGCCGCACCTCGCGGAGGAGGTGGTCACGAGCTCGGAGAACGTCCGTCTGCGTGACGAGTTCGGCCAGCAGAGGATCGCCGAGGGTGTGTACACGCCGGGCGAGGTTGACCGGACGTTCTCGGAGGAGATGGAGCGGGATTTCGAGGGATGGGCGGCGAATCGCTCAGAGTCCAGAGGCTGAAAAGAGAGGTTGATTATGCCGGCAGTTCATGATCGCGGCGGTTGGCCGACGGACGAGCCGATCGATCGCCAGGAACACGAGTGGGCGGACTGGGAGCGACAGACGCAATCGCTCCGAACGGTGCTGGACCAGAAGGGCATGATGAACGTGGATGAGTTGCGCCGTGGGATCGAGTCGATCGACCCCGGCGAGTACGAGTCGACAACCTACTTTGAGCGCTGGTCTGCCAGCATCGAGATGAACCTGGTGGAGAAGGGCGTGCTCACCACCGAGGAGATCGACGAACGGGCAGCGGCGTTGCGAGACCGCTGGGGCAACCCGGGATGAGCGCAGCGACGATGCCCGAGCTCTTATTCTCGCCGGGCGATCGCGTCCTGGTACGGGACGAAACGCCGCCGCATCACCATCGGACGCCCTGGTACGTCAAGGCGCGGCGGGGCGTCGTGCTGGAGTTCATCGGCATGTACCTGGACTCTGAGACGCGCGCACACGGCGGTTCAGGGCTGCCGGAGCTGCCGATGTATCGCGTGGAGTTCGATCAAACGGAACTGTGGCCGGAGTACGCAGAGTCGCCGGGCGACAAGCTGTGGGTTGACCTGTACGAACACTGGCTGCAGCGCGCCTGAAGACCCCCTGAAGATCGGCAACGACCGGCAACGACCAGAAGGATGATTTGATGAGCGAAGGCAAAGACCGGGGCGGGTTTTACGACACCGGATGGCAGCCCGCCGGCGACGTGCATCGCGATGAAGACGGCCGTCCGCACGATCACCCCGGGCTGCAGGAAGATGTGGTCCTGGGTGTCCGGGCGTCCCGGGCGCTGGCGATGCACGAGTTGCTGGTCGAAAAGGGCGTCATCGGCGGGCACGACGTCGACGATGCGATAGAGCTCTGGAGCGAGCGTGTTCCTTCCAACGGAGCGACGCTCGTGGCGAAGGCATGGGTCGACCCGGAGTTCAAGGCCCGGCTGCTCGAGCATCCGAAGGAGACGGTGGTCGAGAGCGGGTTCGTTCCGGAACACAACGCAGACATCATCGTGCTGGAAAACACTTCCACGGTGCAGCACATGGTGGTGTGCACACTCTGCTCCTGCTACCCGACCGCCCTGCTCGGACCGCCGCCCGACTGGTACAAGAGTTTTTCCTACAGGTCTCGCGCCGTGACGGAGCCGCGGGCGGTGATGTCCGAGTTCGGGTTGGAGCTTGAAGAAGACGTGGAGGTACGGGTGGTGGACAGCAACTCGGAACTCAGGTTTCTCGTACTCCCGCGCCGGCCGGCCGGCACCGAGGGTTGGAGCGAGGAGCGGCTGGCCACACTGGTGACGCGCGACAGCATGATCGGCGTATCAGCCCCGCTATCGCCGGACTCGGTCCAAAATTGAGCGATAAGGCCCGGCTCAAATGACCGTCGCTTTGCGACCGATGACGGGGGCCGACCTGGCACGCGCCGCGGGCTTGTTTGTAGAGCGACACCGGGGACGGCGGGCGGCGAATCCGCTTTACCCCGACAGCCTGGATTCCACAGCAACCGTTGAGGCTCTTCTCGAGGGGTGGCTTTCAACCGGCGAGGGCATCGTCGCCGAGCAAAGCGGGGATCTCGCCGGGTACCTGGTGGGCCGTGTGGTAAGCGGTCTCGGCGGGGTCCAGATGTCTTTCATGCCCGAGTGGGCGCACGCGACGCGGGCCGACGCCGGTGAAGCGATATTCTCGGCCCTGTACAGGGAGTGGTGCCGATTACCCGGGCGGCGCGAAACGACGCTCCACACGGTGGTTGTTTTCGCGGACGACGCGCCGTCCCACGACGACCTCGTGCGGACCGGGTTCGGACGCCATCTGATCGATGGCGGCCGGGAGGTTGGCGCGGTTGAGCCGGTTGACCTACGGCTGCGGGATCGCCCGGGCGTAGATGTCTCACGGCCAACTCTCAAAGAGCTCGACCGGGTAAACGAGATGGAGGCGGAGCTGAACGCCCACCTGAACTCGGCGCCGATCTTCCGTCCAAAGACGCCCGGCGGCGGCCATGTGTACGACCGGACGTGGATCGAAAGGCCGTCAAAGGGTCTGTGGGTCAGCCGCACCCGGAATCGATCCGGGGGCGAGATAACGGGCTTCATGAGCGCCGAGTGCGGGGCGCAGGAGCCGAAGTCCCTCATGTCTCCGCCTGTGCCGCACATCACGGGCGCGTTCCTGTCCCCGGATGCCCGTCGCACCGGCGCTTCCAACGCTCTCCTCGCTGCATTGCTCGAATGGGCGCGCGAGGCTGGCCGGGAATCGTGCACCGTCGATTTCGAGACTTCAAATCCCGAGGGTTCGGCTTTCTGGCTCGGTCCCGCCGGGTTCGAGCCGTTGCTGTACACAATGGCGCGCAGGTTGGACCCGCGGTACGCGACAGATGGTTGAGCTAGGTCGGACGTGGGGGCAGATCGCAGTCTGTTCGCAATTAATGTTCAAGTCCAAACGCGGAACGAGGCACCTGTCATTTTCAGATCAGATGCCCCGCCACTATCTACGCGGAGTCGCCCATATACACGGTTACTAGGAAGTGTGCATTC
>JADFOF010000340.1 GCA_022563015.1 Planctomycetota bacterium | reverse complement strand
GGGCGGGCGACGTGGTGCTGTGCTTCTTCCCGCTCGCGTTCACGGGCGTGTGCGAGACCGAGATGAAGTGCGTCGATGCGGAGATGGACGCGTGGAAGGCCAAGGGTGCGACCGTCATCGGCATCTCGTGCGACAGCTTCGCGGTGCTCAAGGCCTGGAGCGATCAGAACGGGTTCGGGCACACGCTGCTCGCGGACATGCACCGCACGGTGTGCAGGCAGTACGGGCTGTACTGGGCGAAACTGAACGTCGCCCAGCGCGGCACGGTCGTGATCGGGCAGGACGACTCGGGCACCGGCACGGTCAAGTGGTCGCAATCGCGCGAAGCGTCCAACGCGATGACGTGGGATGAGGTTCTCGCGCAGGTCGGCTGATGGTGAGGGCCTAGACTCGCCCAATGACTGACCGTAAGCCCTTCGTCCTGCTCATCCGCGACGGATGGGGTGAGAACCCCAATCCCGGGCACGACGCCTTTAACGCGGTGAAACTGGCCAAAACGCCGGTCGATGACGCCCTGCGCCGTGATTGGCCCTGGACGCTCATCACGACATCGGGCCGGGGCGTCGGGCTGAGCGACGGCACGATGGGCAACTCGGAGGTGGGGCACCAGAACATCGGCGCGGGACGCGTCGTGTTTCAGGACGCGGTGCGGATCAGCGAAGCCGTGCGCGAGAATCGACTGGCGCGCAACGAGACCTTGTTCGAGGCGATCAACACAGCCAAACGCAATCAGACCTGCGTTCATCTCATCGGTATCTGTTCCGATGCGGGCGTGCATGGGTTGCTCGACCATCTCTATGGCCTGGTGCGGCTGTGCAGGGAGATGGGGCACGACAAGGTGGCGCTGCACCTGTTTACGGATGGGCGCGACACCTCGCCGTTCTCGGGCAAGGCGTACATCGCGCAGATCGAGGCCACGCTGGTCGAGATCGGTGTCGGCCGGATCGCGTCGGTCATCGGACGGTACTGGGCGATGGACCGCGACAGCCGGTGGGAGCGGACGCACACCGCGTACGTGTGCTTGACCGGGCAGGGCGCTTCCAAGGCGGACGTACCGTTCTATGCGTCGGCGGGCGAGGCGGTCCAGGCGTTCTATGACAATCCGACGAGCGAATCGATGCGAGGCGACGAGTTTGTGCCGCCCACCATGATCGGCCAGAGCGTCCACGATGCCCTCAGCACGCGCATCGCCAGCGGCGATACCGTGATCTACTACAACTTTCGCGGCGACCGTCCCCGGCAGCTCGTCAGCGCGTTCGTTCTGCCCGAGTTCGAGGGGCACATGAAGCCCTCGCCGGACACGGGGGCCAAGGGGTTTGATCGAGGCCCAAAGCTCGAGCTCGACTTTGTGATGATGACCCCATACTCCACGCCCCTCACGAAATATGCACAGGTGGCCTTCGAGAAACCGCCCAGGATGAAGAACATTCTGGGCTCGTGGCTCTCGACGAACGGATTGACGCAGTTCCGGTGTGCCGAGACGGAGAAGTACGCGCACGTGACGTTCTTCTTCAACGATTACCGCGAGGAGCCGTTCGAGGGCGAGCATCGGGAGTTGCTCCAGTCGCCCAGGGTCGCGACGTACGACGAAGCCCCCGAGATGTCGGCACGCGGAATCCGCGACGCGGTGCTGGGCCGCCTCGCGTCGGACGACTGCGAGCACGCGATCATTGTCAACTTCGCCAATGCGGACATGGTCGGGCACACGGGGAACCTGGACGCGGCGATCAGGGCGTGCGAAGTCGTTGATGCGTGCGTCGGCTCGATCATCGACGCGACGCTCGCAAAGGGTGGAACCCTCATCGTGACCGCGGACCATGGCAACGCGGAGCAGATGCGAGACCCCGAGACGGATAGGCCGCACACGTCGCACACGACCTATGACGTGCCGCTGCATGTGATCGGCGAGCGGTTCAGGTCGTGCGCGCTTTCGCGGGACGGGTGTCTTGCGGACATCGCACCCACCGTTCTTGCGATGATGGGCGTCGAGCAGCCGCACGAGATGACCAGCCGCTCGCTGCTGGCGGATTCATGAGCCGGGCCGCGTCAGCCATACACGCAGCCCGGCGCCGGCGCCCGCCGGGACGGATGACGCTTGTGATGGCGTTGGTTTTGGGCGCCGCGTGCACCCCGCCCGCCGCCGCGGACGAGCCCAGCCTGCTGCACACGCTCCTGCGCTTTGACATCAACCGCGTCGCCGCCGGGCAGCAGACGACACCGATCCCCGAGGCGACGACGAAGGCTTTCGGCGAGCGCGGCGGCGAGCGGCTGACGCTGAACCTCGGCCTCGCCGAGGACGAGGGCACCGCCACGGACCTGCAACTGCTCGCCGTGGCGTGGTCAAGGTTCGTGGTCCAGGATGTGGAGATGCTGGTCGAGGGATCGGTGTGGCACTTCGAGCAGGAGGGGGACGACGCGCAGGGCCTGGCGCTCACGCTGGGCACGCGCTGGCACGTGCTCAATCAGCCATCCTGGTCGCTCTTTCTCGAGGGCGGGATCGGCGTGCTCGGGGCCACCGACAACGTGCCCGAGGGCGGCACCGGGTTTGACTTCATGCCCAGGCTGGGCCTGGGCGGGACCATTGACATCGGGGACAGCGGCGTGCGCGCGATCATGGGCGTCCGCTGGCATCACATCTCCAACGGGCGGATCTACGGCGATGTGGCCAATCCCTCACGCGACGCGCCGATGCTCTACATGGGAATCTCTTTTCCGTTCTGAAGGAGGTGCTCAATCCGTCGGGGCGAGCCCGGAAGCGGCTGGCTCGAGCACGATGACGCCGATGCGGGTGCGCCCGCGCCTGACAATGACCCCAGGGGGATTCGAACCCCCGTTTCCAGGATGAGAACCTGGCGTCCTGGACCGAGCTAGACGATGGGGCCTTATGTGGCAGCGAGTATAGGCGCCGTCGGGTTGCGGGTCGGCGGGGTCGCACGTGACGATCGGCTTGAGATCGGGGTCCGTCGGGGAGTCAGGAGCCTTGGAATCGGTGCAGACGGCGCATTCCGAACACTGTCGATCACCAACAGCGGGCGGTTGTGGTTCTCGGTGGAT
>JADFOF010000041.1 GCA_022563015.1 Planctomycetota bacterium | reverse complement strand
TCATCGTGGGCCTGGGCGGGGGGGGGCTCGCCGAGCGGGCGCACCTGGCGAAGCTGAGCCGACGCGAGGAGCGGGTGCGCGACGTGTTCGTGAGCGATATCGGCTCGTTCCCTGGCGGCGTCGATCCGACCACTGACGCCGCGATGGTGATGGGCGAAACCGTCATCGCGACTGACTATTTCAAGTCGTTTCTGGCGAAGCTGCGCAAGGTGTTTGGGGGCGAGCTTGGCGCGTACCGGAGTCTGATGGTGCGAGCGCGACGCGAGGCGGTGGTGCAGATGCTTGAGCAAGCCAAGCGGCAAGGGTGCGACGCCGTGTGCAACGTCCGGCTCGATCCGGCCGATCTCGGTGGAACGGGCGTGCGCTCCAGGGGGATGACGACAGTGGCGATTGTGGCCACGGGCACAGCGTATCGGCGGCGGACGTAGTGGGACGACGCACGAGGAATCAGTCGGTCTTCGATGAGCCGCATCACCGCCGGGATGAGTTCGCCCCCGACCCGAATGAAGCGCGGGTCGATGCGGCGATGGCCGGAGCACGGGGCGAGAGCGAATCGCAGCGCGTCGAGCACGGCGTCTGGGACGAGCCGGCGATTATGGCCTTGGGCTCGGCACCGCCGGACGATGCGGTGACCTACGCAGTGTGGCTCAACCGCAGTCGTCAGGGGGTGTCGGTGTGGACTACCTGGGGGAGTACCATCCTGCTGGCCCTGTGCGCGGGACCGCTGGCCGTGTTCGGGGCGCTCTGGGGCAGCGGGGGGACCTGGTTCAGCCTGATGGCGCTGGTGGTGTTCGGGCCGGCGGTCGAGGAGGTGATGAAGACGGCGGCGGTTGCGTATGTCATCGAGAAAAAGCCCTATCTGTTCGGCAGCCGCGTGCAGATCCTGCTGTGTGTGCTCGCGTCGGGTGTGGCGTTCGCTGCGATCGAGAACGCGCTGTACCTCGGTGTCTACATACCCGATCCGTCGGAGGAACTGGTTCGCTGGCGGTGGACGGTGTGTGTGGCGATGCACGCAGGATGCTGCCTGATCACCGGGCTCGGTCTCGCACGGATGTGGAAATCAGCGTGCGACACAAGCACGAAGCCCGAGGTTTCCACTGGATTTCCCTACCTGCTCGTCGCGGTGGTAGTGCACGGCTCGTACAACGTGTTCGCGATTGTACTGTCGGCCACGTCGTTTCAATTCTGATCGCCCTGTGCGACAAAGCTCGCGCCGAATGCCTATTCAATCCGCGGATCGACCCAGCGGTAGAGCACGTCCACCGCGAGGTTGAACAGGATCAGCATGGTGGCGAAGATCAGCACCACACCCATGATCAGGAACAGGTCCTTGTTCTGCACGCCGTTGACGAAGTGCTGCCCGATGCCGGGGACGTTGAAGACGCGTTCGACCACGAATGAGCCGGTCATGGCCAGCGCGGTGGCCGGTCCCAGGAAGCTCAGCACCGGCAAAAACGCGTTCTTGAGCGCGTGCTTGAAGAGCACGTTCATGTTCGAGACGCCCTTGGCCCGCGCGGTGCGGATGTAGTCCGCGTCGAGACTCTCGATCATGCCCATCCGCGTCAGCCGCGCGATGTACGCCGCGAACGGCAGCGACAGCGTGACCGCCGGCAGCACAAAGCTCGACAGGCTGCCCCACCCGCCGACCGGCAGCACCTTCGTCCACACGCCGAACACGATCAGCAGCACCGTCCCGATGACGAAGCTGGGCAGGCTGATCCCGATCAATGCGATGACGAGTGTCGAGATGTCGGCGAACGAGTTGGGCTTGACCGCGCCGACCACGCCCGCGCCCAGCCCCACCACCAGCGCGATGAGCATCGCCAGCGCCCCGAGCGTGATCGAGACCGGCAGGCTGATCGCGACGATCTCGTTGACCCTCTGGTCCTTGTAGTGCAGCGACGGGCCCAGATCAAAGACATAGCGCACGCGCGGGGCGAGCCCCTGGTCCCGGGCCATCTGATCGTCGATGGCGTGCGTGCCGTCGAACTTCTCGCGCATCCACTTGAGACCCGTCGCGTTGTCGAGATACGTCGTGTAGAACGCCCAGTAGTTGTCGAGGTTGTACTGGGCCTTCATCTGGTCGATGACTTCCTGCGGCGGCTGTCGGCCCTCGGGGTTCTCGAGCGGGTTGCCCGGGATCGCCCACGCCAGCGTCAGCGTCAGCGTGTAGATCACCAGCAGGATCAAGGGGAGCTGGAGCAGTCGTCGAACGATGAGCCCCGCCATCAGGGCGTGTCCCCGTCGTCGCCCGCGACCGCCGGCCGGTGCGCCCCCTCGCCCATCCGTCGCGACACGTCGGGCCCCTTGCCGTCGCCGAGCATGTCGATCAGGAAGAGGTTCTGGGTCGTGCGCGGGTGCGGGTTGAGCCCGCTCACCTTGTCCGCGTCGAACAGGTACATGGTCACGTAGTGAAACAGCGGGATCATGGGCAGGTCCTCTTCCATGATCTTTCGCTCGGCCCGGGACAGGATGGCCAGACGCCTGGCCGGGTCGGTTTCGGCCTGGGCCGCGTCGAGCAGCGCGTCGTACTCCGGGCTGTCGTACTTGCGGTCGTTGTTGCCGTCGTCGCTTCTAAGAAGATCCAGAAACGTCGTCGGGTCGCCGTAGTCGCCGTACCACCCCGCACGCGAGGTCATGTAGTTCGCCTTCTTCAGGTCGTCCTTGTAGACCTTGAGCTCTTTCTGTTCGAGCCGCACCGGCACGCCGAGGTATCGCTGCCAGTTCTTCCCGAGCGCCTGCGCGACCAGGTCGTGCCCCGCGTCCTTGTTGAACAGCAGCTCGACCGGCGGGAACTCGGCCGGGTCGGGGTAGCCCGCCTCAGCCAGCAGCGCCCGGGCCTCGGCCGCGATCGCCAGCTTGCCACGCTCGTCCTTCGCGTCCGACAGGCACTTCAGCCCCGCGGGCGACTCATAGCCGCCGATCGAGCCCGGCGGGATCAGCCCCCGTGCGATCGGCTCCCCCAGCCGACGGATGTCGTCCACGATCACACGCTTGTCCACCGTCATCGCGAACGCACGCCGCACTCGAGGGTCGCGAAACGGGTTCGCTCGCCCGTCCGGCAGCGTCTTCATGCAGTTGAAGTTCCAGAAGTATGTCGCGAACGACGGCACCGCGTGGATGTTCTTCCGCGGGTCGCTGGGCAGGTGGCGGTCGATCTCGAAGATGTCCAGCCCCCGGGCCTTGAGTGCCTCGTACTCGGCCGCGTGCTCGGCGTAGAACTCGACCTTGTCCGCCCAGATATCGCCGCGGTAGTTGACCGTCAGGTTGGCCACCCAGTCCACGGCGCCGGTCTGGAACGCCAGCACCTGCGCGTTGGGGTCCTCGATCGAGGGCACAGCGATGGAGTCGATGGCGACGTTGGCCCCGTCCCAGTAGTGCGGGTTTCGTTCCATCCGCATGTCGCGCTTGAACCGCCAGACCGTCAGCTCGAACGGGCCGTTGCTGATCAGGCGCGGCGGCTTGGTCCAGCCCCGCTCGCTCTTGAGACGCCCCGACTTCGGGTCCACCCGCTCGTACTGCCGCAGCAGCGGCGGGTACACCGGGTAGAAGACCGGGAACGCCACGATGTCGAGGAAGTACGGCACGGGGGCTTCGAGTTCGACGCGGAGTGTTCGGCTGTCGAGCGCCTTGACGCCGACCAGGGCGTTGAACTTCGCCAGTGTCCGCTCCCACAGTTCGTCCGCCGAGGCCTCTTTCGGATTGAACCGTGCCAGCTCGTTCACGCGCCAGTCGTAGAACTCGCGCCCGCCCTTGATCATCCAGAAGAACGCCACGTAGTCCGCCGCGGTGTCCGGCAGCAGCCCCCGCCGCCACGAGAAGACGAAGTCCTCAGCCGTCACCGCCTCGCCGTTGGACCATCGCGCGTCGCCGCGAAGGTGGAATGTGTAGACCAGCCCGTCGGGCGAGATTTCCCAGCGCTGGGCCACCGCGGGCGCCGGGTCGTACCCGACGGTGAAGACGTCGTGGCGCACCAGCCCCTCGAACAGGCAGCGCATGATCCGCAGATCCTGCATCCAGCTCGCCCGCTGGATGTCGAGCGTGGTGACGTCGGTGCCGTTGCTGATCGTGAAGTCGGCCGGCGGGAGCGGTCGATCCGACACCACCGAGACGATCACCACGACCGCCAGCAGCACCACGGGCACAAGCAGCTTGAACATGCCTACACGATATCGCACCCGGTAGGTCGGATCTCCGAGCCGACATCCCAGCCGACATCCGATTATCTGTCCCGCAGGAACCGATCCGAGCGGAAGTCGAACCCACGCCGCGTCAGGAGCCCGCCGTCCCCGATCACATCCATGACCTGACGGATGTATTGAGCATCTCCCTGCGCGGTGCCCGAGCGGATGAGCGGTGCCAGCTCCGGCACTGTCCCGTCCACGCTGCCGACCCCCAGTTCGTCCTTGCAGACCCTGAGCAGCCCGACAGCCAGTCGCACCGCCGCCATCTCCAGGGCTCTGGCGTCCCGAACCACCGGATCGTCAGCCCCGGCGTCGGCTGTCGGCAGCGCGCCCGCACGGACCCGGCGAAACACATACCCCAGCAGGTCGCCGCACATCCCGCCGGCGCTCTTGGCCAGGTCAGGGTCGAGGCCTCCCGCCTGGATCGCTCGATTGAAGATTTTGACGCGGACGTCCCGAGCCGCCTTGAGGCAAGGCCCGAACACCAACGCGTCGCCCGCGCCCGGTCCGAGGGTGTGAATCCGATTCGAGACGGCCTTGGTCAGATCTTCAAGGGCGATGTCGCCCAGAGTGCCGCCCGCATCGTCACCGATGACGATCGCCGTCATCATCGCGCGCACGCACATGTCCAGAACCAGCGGGTTGGGCTCGGCTTCGATCCGCGCCCTGAGGGTTCGGATCATGGGAATGATCTCACGCCCGCGCAGCACAGACGACGGATTCTCCAGCGTGAGGAACGTCGATCGATACCCGAAGACCGTGGCGAACCGCAGTGTCGCGTCGTCGCTGTCGAGGTACTGCTCGAGCAATTCGACCGCTTCGGGCGTGCCCAGGTCGCCGATGATCTGCAGCGCCACGACCGCCCGCGTCCGGTCCTCCTGCCCCGCAAGCTCGCTGAGCCCGGGCAGGGCGACCTCGCTGTAGAACATCTGGAAGTCGGCAGAGACAGCCCTGTTCCGGGGGTGCTCCTGCAGCGCCCGGCGCGCCCGGCGCATCTCCGGGGCGGACCCCGTGGCCAACAACTCCAGGTGTGCCGACGTGAAATGCCGGATGCTCTGCCGATCTTCGGGACTCAGCGAGACCTTGGTCGGATCCACCGCGAGGTCGCGCGCCATCGACTGGGCCACCGCCAGCGTGGGCGCGCACAAGACACACCACGCCAGGAGCCCCGCGGTCAGCGTGGCCACACGCGCCGGGCATCCATGGGAGCGATGCTGTGTTCTGGGCGGGGAAGGCCGCCTTTGACTCCGATAGCCCAAATCGCTGCTCCGTGAACAGGCGGGTCGGTACGCCGGCAGGCTGCCCGAATCCTGATCTGGCTCAGTTCGCGGTCTGACCGAAACCCGATACCGGCCGACCCGGTGGGAGCGAGAAGTTACCAGCGACCCGCAGACGGGTCAACTCCCATGCGATATACGGCCGGTTTTCACCCTCTGGTTCCCTCTCTGGAGCCGTTCAATACACCTCCATGAAGATTCGCCGGGTGGGTCGAACCGCCCGGTGGATCATCCGCCTATCCCAGCGTCCGATGCGGCCCATGGCCTCGGGGTCGATCTCGAGGTACCCGCCCAGATCCGCCGGGCTCAACCGAAGAGCCATTTCCTCGAAGATCCCCAGTTCCATCCCCGCCACGCCGCAGATATACACCAGCGCCCGCCCGCTGGAGAAGCTCGACGCCAGGTCCGAGGCCACCCGCCCGAGCCGGTCCCGGACGTACATGGGCTGCTGCCCGTCCTGCTGCCGCTCGCGGCTGAGCGTGGGCACATACAAAAACCCCGGGTGATCGCGTTCGAGCGATCGGAAATGCTCGTCGTAAAGCAGGTCGGTCCGGTAGGGCGAGCCCATGACGAGCACGATGCGGCTCTGAACGCCCGCTTCGAGCAGATCGTGCACCATCCCACGATACGGCGCGATCCCCGTGCCGGTCGCGAAGAACACGTAGTCGTGCTCGCCCGCGTTGCGGGGGACGAGAAAACGCTTGCCGTTGGGCCCGGTCAGCCGGATCTCGTCGCCCGGCCTGAGATCGCACAGCAGATTCGAGGTCACGCCGAGAAAAAGCCCCGGACGATCCCGGTGCTCGGCGATCAGCCTTTTCACCGTGGTCGCGATGACGTGCCGCTTTTCCCCCTCGCCGCCGGTCGGAGACGCGACCGAATACAGCCGGACCTTGTGCGGCCTGGAGCGTTCGTCCGTGCCCGGCGCGAGCACGCCGAAGGACTGTCCCGGCCTGAGATTCCCGGCCAACTGCGTGCCGGACACGTCGATCGCGATGTGCCGGATGAACGCCGCGGCCTTGCCCGCCGTGCACTTCTCATTGGACACGACCACACCGACGGCGGGGTTGGCCGGCATGTGAAGGTGCATTACCACCTCGGGCATGTCCGGCTTGAAGCGCTGGGTGTGGGCGTCGGGCAGCCCGCTCATGGAGTCGTTGCTCCGCCTGTGTGGGGCCGTTCAAGTCGTGCCACCGCGTCCGAGATCGCGCGGGCCGGTCGCGGCGGCGATGGAGAGGGCGAGTCACCCGGATTGGTCGCCTTCGCCGGCCGCGTCGCCTTCGTCCGGCTCGTCAGGCGGGTCGAGATCGGCAGGATCCTCCCCCGGCTCTGCCGTCGGCTCGCCGCCAAGGGCCGCCAGTTTGTCACCACGCGTGCGCAGCGCGTCCGCCAGATCACCGGAGGAGGCGTCGGCGGCCTGCTGGTAGGACTCGGCGGCTGCAAGGATCTGCTCGGCATAGGCGTCCCGGGCGGTCTGTGCCTGTGCAGCCAGATCGCCCACGCCGGTGAGCGGCGGCTCAACCCCGGCCAGCACCCCGAGCAGCACCGCGTACGCCTTGTAAACCCCCGCCGTGGACCACCGAAGATCGCCGATGGACTGTCGCGCCTGGCCAAGTGCCGCCCCGGCCGGCCCGCGCGCAACTCCCCGCGCCTGCGATGCCGCCGACGCCGAACTCCTCAACGGGGCCAAGGCCTCCTCCACGGCCGGTGGCATGTCGTCGGCCATGCTCTGCGCCAGGTCGGTCAATGCCTGGGCCAGGGCGCCCGACACCTCGGTCACGCGCGCCGCCGCCTCGGCCGCATCATCACGCGTCGCCTGCGCACGTGTCAGCACGTCCGCGCGCGATTGCAGCAACAGGGCGCTCTGATTCCGCAAGCGGTCGATCTGCCGCTGGATCTCCTCGGACTCGGGGGCGGCCCGAGCCGCGCGTGCCTCGAGGTCCGACGCTGTGATCTCGAACTGGTCGGCGTTTCGCCGCACCTTCTGCGTCTGCTCCATCAGCCGGGCCGCCTCGCCATAATCATCGGTGGTCAGCACTTGCCGGCGCAGATCCGCCTCGACGGCGCGCAGCTGGCGCGACTGATCCCGGTTCGAGGCCGCCTCTGTGAGCAGCTTGGCGACCACGCCGTCCACAGCGGCCTTGGCCTGCTTGGTGGCGGCGATCTCGTCGGCGAAACGAGCCGTTTCCGTGTCGATCTCGGCCAGTTCCGGTGCCGGGTTGTACGCGGCAGCGGCCTGCTCGAGCGCGCGATGGGTCAGCAGTCGGCCGTAAATCGCCCGCGATATGTTGATCCGCGCCCGCAGGTCGGCCTGCAGCCGTTGAACCGCCTCGGCCTTTGGCAGCGCCAGCCCGTATCGGGCCCGCGAGATGACCAGGTTGGCGGACGCTTTCTGGGTCTTGTTGCCGTCCGCCGTGACCGCGCGCATGTCCTGAATGATGGATTGGTATCGGCTTTGGGCGTGTACATCCGAGGCGGGGATCGCCGATCGGGGCATCAGCGCCGAAAGCTCGTTGGACGCGGTGCGCAGCGCGACCGAATTGGCGTCCTCGTTGTCGCAGCCGACGAGCGCCGCAAGCATCGCCGCACCCGCGCCGGCCAGCAGCACCACCGACCACCGACCCCGAACCACTGACAATCGTGTCTCACACATGGCGGATCTCGAACCCTGTAAAGAGGTGCGATGCCCGGGCTGAACCATCACCCGGAGAGGGAGCATACCCCGCCCGCACGGGCGAGGAACCACCGAATCGTGCATGGGTGCTGCCCGGGAACAGCCCTTCGTCGCGCGACCTCGCGGCCGACGGAATCATCCGTCGCGGCCCCCTGAGCGGTTCCGGTCGCGCGGCAATCACTCTATATTAGGAGTGTAATCGGGTCGTCACTCAGCCTCCGCCGCCGCTGTTGCTCTGGCCGGGCGGATCCGTGCCGGGCTCTTCCGCCGGGGTCGGCGGGGTATCGGCGGGCGACGCGGGCCCCGCTGCGTCCGGGCCGATCGGACCGACCGGGTATTCCACACGCGGGCGGTACAGCGACTGGATCCACGCGATCGCCTGCTGGTAACGCCGATCCTTGGACGATCGGAATGCCGGGCGGAACAGGTCCCGGCCCGTCTCTTCGTCGAGCACCTCGGGGTGCGGAAAGACAGAGTGCTGCCGGGGCAGGCTGAGCTGCAGCAGCGGTGAGCGGGCCGCGTCTTCCACATCGATCAACGCCTGCCCGTCCTTGGTGCGGAACCGGTTGAGAATGAGGAAGTTGGTGTAGACCGCGGCGTCGGTGTTGGTCTTGCCGCGCCGGTTGTACAGGCGCAGCCCGCCCGCGCCCGTCCCGCCGTGGCACCGGTCCGTCGCGCACCGCGTCAGCAGCCACGGGCGGTGGACATCTGCTTTGAATCGGCTCATGGACTCGGGATGGCCGAGCACCTTCACCTCGCCGTACAGCTCGCGGGCGCGCAGCCGAAACATGATGTCCAGGATCTCCTCGGGCGATCGCCTGAACATCGCCTGCCGACCCTCGTGGGTGGCGGGGATGAGCGGATCACCGGCGTATCGCTCCATCATCTTCTGAATCGTCGCGCGGCTGATCTGAAGCTTGGGCGGATCACGCGAGTCGATCTCGAAGACCTTGATAATGTTGATCTGCGACTCGTTCAGGAGCGGAAAGTCGGCGTAGGGGTCGTCGGGCGGCTGGGCGACGGGCGGGCGCGGTCCCGGGCGCCGCCCGGCGTTGCGCAACTCGATCTGCGCCACGATCTGCCTGCGCAGTTTCGACGCGGCGAAATTGCGCGGATCTCGCCCGAGCACCCGATCGACCTCCGCCATCGCAAGGTCCGGGCGGTTCTTCTGAATCAGCCACTCCGCCAGCCGCAGGATCGAGGGCGTGTCCGAGTCGGCGATGGCGTCGCGCAGCTCTCGGTACCGATCCTCGAACGTGGGCAGGATCTCGACGCGCTCGACGTCCTTCATGTCGATCATGGTGCGGATGCTGCCCACGCGCAGGACCATGTGCTGTTCGTTGCTCTCGATCAGCACGCCCAGGACCTGCTCGCCCGTGAGCAGGCGAACCAGCACCTCGCGGTCGGGAGGGAGCGGCTGCTCGGGTTGGGCGCGGGCGGCAATGACCGCCGCGGCCAGGACGGCTGCGACGAGCAGGCACGTCGCCATCGGCAACCACGCGAAAGTTCCCTGGTGATCCCGTGCAGGCATGGGGCCCATTCTTGATTCCCGGCGATGTGAAATCCAGATCGTGCCGGCTTTCCACATACGCCCGCACGATCCTTCAAGTTGCACGCCGGTCGATGAGAACGTCGGCTCAGGCGGCGAAGTCGGCCGACTCATCCGAAGTGGTCCTGAACTGCGCCCAGTGCACGAAACGATCATCTTGAACCATCCGGGCCACCGTCGCCAGGGGAACCGTCGTCGACTGGTCAACCTCGCTGATCTGCGGTTCCCCATTGGGGCCGATGAAGATTTTGACCGGCCCCTTGATGTCCTGCCTGAAATCGGCCCTGAACTCCCCCAGCCACACGCGCACACCCTCGTAGATGTCCTTCTGAACCAGCAGCCACTTGTCCCGGTCGTCGCCGACCAACTCAGCGATCGAGTTCAGCGCGCCGTTGATGTCGCTCCGCGACGCATCCAGCAGCATCAGGTCGTCAGTCATTTCCGTCAGCTGCGAGGCGAACTCCAGCGCCGCTTCCCCCGTCACGCACTGCATCTTTTTGCATTTCACGGCAAGCCGGGCCCGCTCGCGATCGATCTGCGCGGTCAGGCGGATCATCGCCAAGGCGAGGGATTCGAGGTCCTGGTGTCGGCCGATCGCGATGTCCGTGGTCACGCCGCCCTCGCCGCCGAGTTGCTCGATCTCACACGTCGCGCCCACGACGATGGAACCGCCGACGATTGTGCATCGGGGAGCGGTCAACGCTCGCCCGATGCGCACATCACACTCGTTGATCTCGTTGGCCACGAATGCGTCGCGCCCGATGTCGGCACGGACGCCGTCAAGGTACTTGGCGTGCAGATCTTGGCCGGCGCTGATCTGGCCCTTCCCTCGCCCCGATGCGCCGCGGTGCAGTGTTACGTCCAGCGCCGCGTGCAGCGTGGCCGCTTCCACCAGCTCGCGCACCTCGAGGCTCTTTTGGCACCGCACGACGAAGCAGTCGCGCACGCCCTTGGAGACCGTGACCGAGCCCGGAAAGTCGATGTTGCCCGTCGAGAAGTCCACCGGACCGTTGATCTCAAGAGACTCCTCGATCCGGAGCGAGTCGCCCGTCCGTTGCAGCACGCCCCATGTATCGGCGATCAGCGTGCCGTCGCTCTCCGTCCGGATCGACTTGTCCACGCGGATACCGCACGGCTTGCCCAAGCGGGCGCCTATCGTCTTGCCCGCGACATCCTCGCCGTCGACCGGCTCGGTGGGCAGAACGATCACGCCGATGCGCTGTTCCTTGGCGACTACGGTAAAGTGGGACTGGGCGTAGTGATCGACCCCGTCTTTGTTCTCGTTCGGCTGATCCTCCGGCGGGGCGGTCTCGGGCTTCTCGAGCGCCTCGTCGAGCACGAAGAACCCGTCCTGAGCGTGCTCGGGCGCCTGTCCGGTCGCGACCACAACCTCGATCATCTCCTCCCGGATCGGGTCGATCTTCTCGACGACCTGCTTGATGAGCTCCTCACGCTCGCCGTTGATGAGGACACCGCGCTCCTTGACCGCCTCGCGCACCGTGTCGACACCCAGCTCTGACATCGGCACTCCCGGCGGGATGCACAGCGTGACCGACAATCCATCAGGAGCGATGGTGATGGTAAGCTCGTGGGCAGCGGGTTCGGGTGGCATGAAAAGCTCCGAAAACGTCAGGCGCCGCGTGCGTCGATCACGCCGCCATCCATCGTGACCATCCCCGAGACCTCGTCCCGCGGGACTCCTTGATCGTCGGGGCTCGGGGCGTCAGATCCAGCTGCAGCATCGCTGAGAACACGACTCGGGCACTCGTGATAAAGGGCGGAATGTACTCGTGGTCCATGTCTGTCACTCCGTGTCGGCCCGGCTTTCCTTCCCCTGGCGCGTCACCTGCAGCCCGCGAGCGAGGGTTCGCGTCGGCGCATGTGGTTTTCTTCGGCGAGTTCGAGCAACCCCTCAATATCGAGTTTCAGACTAACTTCATTCCCCATCGCCCCGGCCGACCACGCCGCTTATCGGGCCCAGCGTGCTCACGCTCCGCCCGTCCGGCGGCTTGACCACGATCTGCGGATCGCCCACTGGCGCCGCCGCGCCCTGGGCATCGCGAACCATCCTGATCTCGCGCGTCTCGGCCGAGCCCGGCGTGATCATCACCGAGATCGCCCAGGCGCTGTACCCCGGCGCCGTGAACTCGATTCGGTGCGTCCCCGGCGGCAGGACCAGATCGAACCGTCCGAACGCACCGCCGCCGGACCCGGTTTCGCCCAGCGTGAACCCGGCTTCGAGAATGGAAATCGTGCTGGCGACGGGCTCGCCGGTGGTCGCGTCAATCGTGTGCCCGCTCAGGCTGATCGGCCTAGCGAAGCTGCGCACGACGCCTCGCCACACCTGCTCGGCCTGCTCTCGCACCGCCTCGCTATCGCCCGACTTGCCCCCGAGCTCCCACAGGAAGGCGTTGGACAGATTTGTGCGTATGTGGTGGTGAATGTTGCGGGCGAGGCAGCACGAGTTGCGCGCCCTCATCTCAAGCCCCGTCGCCTCGATGATCTCGCCCGTCTGCCACCGGAAAAACGCGTCCCACGGGTGGCCCACGTCGCACCCGTATCCCGTCCGGACGTCGTACCCGCCTGCGTGGGCGTCATGCACGATGACAAAGCGCTTGTCGGCAGCCCACGCCACCATCGTCCGCGTCTCGGGTTCGGACGCGGGCTCGGGGCCGGAGTACGTCGCCCTGCCGGGCGTGTCGCTGCCGCCGCACGTGCCCCACCCGGACTGATAGTTGCGATTCAGGTCGACGCCGATGGTCCCGTTGCCGTTGTGGCGCCCGTTCAGACGCCGGCCGCTCTCGTACCCGTCCGGATTCCAGAGCGGCGCGATCCAGACCTCGCGCGTGTCGAGCAGGCGCGTGATGTCCGCGTCAGTGCCGTACGCCTCCGTCAGCACGTCGATCCCGTGCAGAGCCGTCAGCACGCTGGCGATCTCGTCGCCGTGATGCGCCGCGACGAACAGGACCGCCGGCTCGTCCTCGTCCAGGCCCGGGTTGGCCGACACCTTGATCGCATACAGGTGTCGGCCCTGATGCGTGGGCGGCGTGCCGTACTTGGCCGTCAGGTCCACAGCCACGCACAGGTCGGGGCGCGCCTCGGCGGCGGCGTACAGCCGTTCTCGCACCTGCTCCGCCGTCGGATAGCCCTCGGCCGGCTGCGATTGCGCGGCAGCGCCCGCCCAGGTCGCGGTCAGGGCCGCCGCGATCTGGATCGCCGTACCACGGAACTGGACAGCCTGGAGCATGTGTTCTCCTCACAGCCTCGCAAATTGCCAAGGCCGAGCAATGCCGAGTCGAGATCGGTTCCAATCAACGTCTCGCGTCCGCACCTGACCGGACGCCGAGTCTGAGGCGCAGCCGAAGGCTCGGATCATGCTGGTCATCAGGGGTATCCGAGCCTTCGCTCTGCTCAGACTCGGCGTCGAGCACACATCTCGCAACCTCTTCCGATCTGAGGATACGCTCGCGGAAAACCCATTGGGACAACACGCCGTCGAAGAGTCAGGCCATTGTCGGCTCGAGCCCGCTGTGCTGCCCTTCCCGCATAGGCCTGAGAATCCGCTCATGCCGGGCCCTCTTCGAGATCCGCACCTCGCGCCCGACCGCCCGTCTCGGGTGCACCCAGGCGGATCTCGGCCGCAACATGCGGGTCCTCGGGCTCGCCACGCCATTGAATCGTGTACGGCTCGCTGCCGACCCGGCCGTGCGCCCGCGCGATCAGATCCGACATTGATTCGCGCGTCATCGGCATCGGGTCGCACGGGTCTCCGGCCGCACGAGCTTCGTCGGCCACGCGCCTTGGTGAGGCGAGGTAGACGAAGCCCCCGGGCTCGACGACGCGCATGCACTCGGCCAGCATCGCCTCCGCGTCGTCTGACGCGCGCACCGCGTGCACCAGCAGCGCCGCCTGAAACGCCCCATCGGTCTCGCCGCGCAGGTCGTCGTGCGGGGCCTGCCGCGACAACTCGAACGCGATGTTGTCGGCCGGATATCGCCATCGCGCGTACCGCACCGACTCCTCGTCGTCGTCGATGCAGACGATCGCGCCCGATGGCCCGACCCGCCGCGCCAGCCACGCCGCCGCATACCCCGTCCCCGCACGCAGCGCCAGCACACGCGATCCCGGCCGGATCATCGTCCCCACGCGCTCGTACAGCCGGAGCAGCACCGGGCCCGTGAGATCCTCATAGCTCCGCCACGATGTGACGTGGATCCGCATGCGCCGCCCGGCCGGGAACCGCACCGCGTAGTCCTTGTGCCCCAGTCCACGTCGTGACAGGGCGCGGCGGAGCGACTCGGGCGACAGCTCCCGATACCGCACGCCGTCGATCACCAGCCGCTCGCGCAGCCCCAGCAGAACCCGGATGGGCTTGGGAGGGCGCACGGGGCTGAGGCGCGGCGTGTCGTCCCGCTGGTGCGGAGGCTCGTTCACCGCTGAACCATCCGCGGCGAGACAACGCCGGGCCCGTCCGTGCCGACGCCCGGCGCGACCAG
>JADFOF010000339.1 GCA_022563015.1 Planctomycetota bacterium | reverse complement strand
GGGGTGAGGCCCGATCGTGGGCTGGGTCGGTTCGTCGGGCTGGTATTGGGTCGGCCCCTGCCCGGCGACGAACGATCCGGGGCTGAGCAGGCTGCGCAGGTAGGCGGCGAGTGTGCGCTCGCCCTCGTCGACGAAGGCGTCGTCGGGTCTGCCTTGCTCGAGCAGGTCATACGCCAGCAGCACGCCCTGCTCGGGCCGGATCACGCCCTCGACCGGGAGGCGGTCGGCCCAGACGCCGAGCGTGTAGTCGGCGTCGGGCGTGCTGACGCGATCGAAGTAGACGAAGAGCTGGTAGGTCGGCCGGTCCGTCTCCTCGGCGGGGCGTTTTTCGAGCCAGACATTGGCCCGCTCGGCGGTGAGCGTGTAGAGCCCGAGCCGGGCGACGACGCTCCCTTCGAGCAGCAGGCGGATGGTCTCGATGCCGTTGGCCGCCTCGTTCCAGGTGGTGACTTTCGCGGCCTGGAACGAGATCGGGCCTTCGATCGGGTCCAGCGGGAGGCGCACGCCGGCGAACGTCCGGCCGTCGGGCGCCAGGCGGTCGAGTATCTGGTCGCGGGGGGTCTCCTGCGCCCGCGCACAGGGCAGCGCTGCCATCGGGCCTGCCGCGAGCGCCGCTGAGATTGCCAGTCGCATCCGTACCGGGCTGAACGGCACCAAGTCTCCCTTCGTGAGCACGAGATGCTACCGGGCCTGGGCGCGGGCAACAACCGGGGCGAGGCGGTTCTCACCATACCGGGACTCGGCTTGTTCTGTGCGAGCCCCCCTTGCCTCCCGGCGTGGTCCCCATCGACGGCCCAATCGCGTACACTCCGGCCATGACGCCCGACGAGGCCAGAAGTCTGATGGAGCGGTGGACGCAGAGCCCGGCCCTGCGCGTGCACATGGAGTCGGTGGCCGCGTGCATGGAGGCGTACGCACGCACGCTCGAGCCCGAGCAGGCAGACCGATGGGTCGTGTGCGGCCTGCTGCACGACTTCGACTACGAGAAGCACCCGACGCGGGAGGAGCACCCGTTCGTGGGGGTGGCTGAGCTGGAGAAGCTCGGGGTTGACGACGAGATCCGCACGGCGATCCTCGGGCACGCCGACTACAGCGGCACGCCGCGCGAATCGTCGATGGCCAGGGCTCTGTTCGCCGTGGACGAGCTGGCCGGCTTCATCATCGCCTGCACCAAGGTGCGTCCGGACGGCATCGCCGGCTTGCAGCCAAAGAGCGTGAAGAAGAAACTCAAGGACAAGTCGTTCGCCGCCGCCGTCAGCCGCGAGGACATCGCCACCGGCATCGCCGAGATCGGCGCCGACCAGACCGAGCACATCCAGACGTGCATCGATGCGATCCGGGGCGCGGCGGATCGACTGGGCGTGTGAGAGCGCCGGCTCGCGAAAGAGGGAGAAGCAGTATGAATGTCGTCCGATCGAACGCAATGCGCTGTGGCATCATCGCGGCGTTGGCGGTTGTCTGTCCCGCCGTGTCGGTTGTGGCGCAGCCCGATTCGGTGGCCGTCGAGTACACCATCGGACTGCATGAGCCGCAGACCCAGTACGTCGAGATGACCGCGACGTTTCACGATCTGACCGGCGACGTGCTGGACGTGCACCTGCCGACATGGCGGCCGGGGCGGTATGTGATACTTGACTTCGCCGGCACCATCACGGGCGTGAGCGCCGAATCGGGCGACGGCTCGGCGCTTGTGATCGAGAAGACCGCCAAGTCGAGCTGGCGTGTCGATCTGGGCGGCTCGACCCAGGCCACCATCCGCTACCGCGTCTACGCGAACTCGCTTGGTGATCGCACCCGGCACGTGGACGACTCGCACGCCTTCCTCGACGGCAGCTCCGTTTTTGCATACGTCAAAGGGCGAAGGGACGAACCGGTGACGCTGACCGTGGAGCCGTTCGACGGCTGGCGGGTGACTACCGGTTTGTCTCCGTCGGACGAATCGACACATACCTATGCAGCCTCGGGCTACGACGAACTGATTGACTGCCCTCTCGAAATCGGGACCCATGAGCTGCGTGAGTTCGACGTGGCGGGCGTGCCGCACGAACTGGCCATCTGGGGGCGGGCCCATCACGATCTGAGCGGCATCGAAGGCGACATCGCCAAGGTCATTGAAGCCCAGCACACGTTCTGGGGCGGCTTCCCCTACGAGCGGTATGTGCTTCTCCTGCACATCGGATCGGGAGGCGGGGCCACGGAGCATCGGAATTCCGCCATCTTGCAGGTGGGGCGCGACGCGTTTGAGCGGCCCAAGGCGTACCGTGATTTCCTGAGACTCGTGTCGCACGAGGTGTTCCACGCCTGGAACGTCAAGGCTTTGCGCCCGGCAGGGATCAGCCCGTACCGTTACGATCGCGAGAACTATACGAAACTGCTCTGGGTTTCAGAGGGAAGCACGTCGTATTACGCGGACATCATACTGGTTCGGGCGGGGCTGATGACGCCGGACGTGTATCTGAAGAAACTTGGCGAGCGGATCGACGAATTCCGCCGCAGACCCGGGCGTCACGTCCAGAGCTTAGAGGCGTCAAGCTTCGATGCCTGGATCAAATTCAACAAGGCGACCGCGGATGAGCAGAACTCGACGGTCTCGTTTTATGCGAAGGGAGCCCTGGTAAGCTGGATGTTGGACTTCGAGCTGCGCCTGCGAACGAAGAACCGGGTTTCGTACGATACGGTGCTGGCTTCCATGTACCGGGATTTCCCTCTAGCGGGCGGAGGATTTACGCCGGAGGATCTTCTGGCGACGATCGAGCGCCTGGCGGCGAGCGACTTTGGCGCGTTCTGGCGCGATTACATCTCCGGGACGCGCGACCTGGATTTGGAGTCGTGCGCTTCTATCGCCGGTCTGTCCCTCGTGCTGAAAGCAGACCGTGAAGACGAAGACGACGAAGTCGATTCCGAGCGTGAGTTGAACGACGAGGACGGGCCAATCGAGGTGCAGCCGGATCTCGGCATCAAATTGCGGGACGCTCACGGACGATGGGTTGTGGATTTCGTTCGATCGGACGGGCCGGCCTACCAGGCTGGTGTGATTGCCGGCGATGAGCTGCTCGCC
>JADFOF010000338.1 GCA_022563015.1 Planctomycetota bacterium | reverse complement strand
AGCGTTGATCGAGGTGTACGGAAGAAGGACGCTTGGCGACGTGCTGAACACGCGGATGAACAAGCCGCTGTGCGACGCGACGCAGACCGCCCGGCTGCAGATCAGCGCGTCGAAGGCCAAGCGGGGCAGCGGGCGGAGGAAGTAGCGACTACGGCTGAGCCTGGGGCGAGTCCTTGTCGTCCGGCTCGCGTGCGTTCAGGTGGTCGATGATGTCGTGGTCGACGAGGCGTGGCAGGCCGAGGGGACAGACCCTGATGCGCTCGAACGGATCAACGGCGCGGATGACTTCAAGGAGTGTGATGGACTCTGGCGGTCGTTGGAGGTAGAAGCCGCCGGTGGGTCCTCGTCGCGAGCTGATGATCCCGGCCCGGGCGAGGAGGCGGAGCACCTTGGACAGATAGCCGAGCGGCAGGATAAGCTGGCTGGAATGGACCCGAAGATCCCGACATCCGAGTACCGCGAAATCGAAGCGTTGATCGCCAGCGACGAGAGCCCGGTGGGGATCGACGCCAAGAAGACGCACATCATCATCATCCAGAAGCTGGTTCAGATCGAGGCTCGGCTCGAAAGGCTCGAGGGCCTCATCGACGGCCAAAAGACCTGACCAACGAGGGGGTTTTTGCCGCAGCGACCTGGCTCGTGCCGCTCCACAAGATCCCATGTCTCGCCCCTATTCAGCGAAATCGACGTTGCGTCACCGGCAGCCAGGCCTCGATCGCAGGTCCGCGATAACAGATCGGGCGCGGGATCCGCGCGGACGGGACGGTGGGATTGTCAAACCCTCGCCCACCCGGTGCGATCAGTGCGAGGCCGGGGTCGGCTCAAGCGTCGCCACGGGGCGCGTGGTGGGGACCGGTCTGCCCCGGATCCAGTCGTCGTGGCGCCGGAACGCCGGCGACGGGGTGGGCGCGTCGGCCCGCCAGTGCCCGCCCCGCGATTCGGTGCGCCACAACGCCGAGCGCGTGATGAGTACCGCCACGAGCAGCATGTTCTGCACCTGCCATGCGGGGGGGGCGTCGAACGTGTCGGCCATCGCGCGCAAAACCCAGCGGTCGAGCGTCTCCTCGGCGCGGGCGAGATCCGCGCCGGTGCGTTGAATCCCGACGCTGGACCACATGAGCGCCTTGAGTTCGGCCGCCATGGGGCCCGTGTCGAGGTCGCGCGGTGTGGTGCGAGCTGGCGCCGGGCGTCGATCGTCCGCGGGCGGTTCGTCCAAGTCGTCCTGCTCGGCCGAACGTGCGGCTGCGGCGCCCACGACAAGACTCTCCAGCAGCGAGTTGCTCGCCAGCCTGTTCGCGCCGTGAAAGCCGGTGCAGGTGACCTCGCCGGCCGCGTACAGACCGCGAAGCGAGGTGCGGCCCTGCGGGCTCGTCATCACCCCGCCGATCGTGAAGTGGGCGACCGGCGCGACAGGGATGAGGTCTCGGCCCGGGTCGAGGTTGACCGAGGCGAGCATGGCCGCGACGCCCGGGAAACGCGCCGCGAAACCGTCGATGTGCCGCACGTCGAGATCGACGTGGTCCGCGCCGGTGCGCGCCAGCAGCGAGGCGATGGCCCGCGAGAGAATGTCGCGCGGGGCCAGTTCGGCCAGCGGGTGCTGGTCGAGCATGAATCTCCGCCCGGCGAGGTCGAGCAGGTGGGCACCTTCGCCGCGCACTGCCTCGGTGATGAGATGTCGATCGGCGCCCTCGATCCACAGCGCCGTCGGGTGGAACTGGACGAACGCGAGGTCGGTGAGTGGTGCGCCGGCGCGGTAGGCCATGGCCACGCCGTCGGCCGTGTTGCCGCCCGGGTTCGACGACTCGGCGTAGAGGTCCGCGGCGCCGCCGGTGGCGAGTATCGTCGCGCGCGCGTGGATCGCGTGCGGCCCGTGCCGCGGATGGAACGCGATCACGCCCCGGACCGACACGCCCTGCCCGTCGTCGGTGGTGATCAGGTCCAGGGCGTACCAACCCTCGGCGAAACGCACACTGTCGAACCGCTGGGCCCGGTGGGTCAGGCAGCGCGCAAGTTCGCGCCCGGTGGCGTCGCCGTCGGAGCGCACGACCCTCGGGCACGAGTGCGCTCCCTCGAGTGCGAGCGAGAGCGAGCCGTCGGGTGTGCGATCCAGCTTCATGCCCCATTTGATCAGCGAGCGGATCTGCTCTCGACCCTGTCCGATGATCTCGCGCACGGTGGGCTCATCGCACAGGCCGGCGCCTGCGTTCAGCGTGTCGGCGACATGATCGTTGCAGGACTCGAGGCCGTGGAGGGCGACCGCGATGCCTGAGCGCCCGATCACCAAGTCTGCGCGGAACGGTCGAAAATCAAGGGCGCGGCGCATCGGCCACTTGCGCACCCCTCGGCGCCTGGTCTCGATCCGTTCGGTCGTGACGAATCCGTCCTTCACACCGGTGTGCACAGCCTCGCTGACCTTCTTCTTGGCGCTCGCTCTGACGATTGCGTTCACCCACGATCGACTGATTCTGAGCGAGGGGCGCATCAGCGACCAGACGCGCGCTGTGCGCACCGAGTTTTCCGTCCCCGATCCTGCGGCCACGCAACGAGCCCGTGATGGACGCAGCTTGCTGACTCCCGGGGTCTATACGATCGACCAGAGCGTACGACTGGAGTTGGAATCGTCGCTCCGCGCGGCGCCGGCGGCCCTGGCAGCGGCTGAGACGCTCGATGATGTGACCGACGATATTCGAGCCGCCTTCCGGCTCACCCTCGAGCAGCTTGATGCCATCCGCACCCAGGCGGAAGCGCACACCTGGGCCTCTCAGGTCACCGCGCTGATGTCGTCGCTCGTGGAGAGACCCCTGCTCTCGAGCGATGAGTTCCAGCGGGCCCTTGAAGACCCGGCTCCCAGGTTGGACCTTCGGGTTGGCGATGAGGAGCCGATCACCGTTGTGAAATCTCGCGCGCTCAATGTGGAGGGCGATCTGGATGAACCCCTGCGCCGGCTCGTTCGCGGCGCCGGATTCCGAGGGGATTTGCTCGAGGTCGTGCTCCAGCGCCTAACCACATCGCCCAAGCCCATGTTCGTATTCGATCGGGGCGCCACCGAGACCAAGCGCGCCGAGGCCG
>JADFOF010000337.1 GCA_022563015.1 Planctomycetota bacterium | reverse complement strand
TGTTTGCTCGACTCACGAGTCTTCTCCTTGTCTTCGCGCGATGCCCTACGGACACCCGGCCACGAAGGCGTTCTGGAAGCACAGGAAATCGAAGATGTCGCAGGCCGGGTCGGGATCGCAGTCGCAGGCGTACGGCTCGCCGATGACGAAGCTGTTCTGGAAGCAGAGGAAGTCGAAGATGTCGAGCGCGCCGGACTGGTCACAGTCGGCGTAGCAGGAAGCGCATTGACCGAATGTACAGGGCGCAGCGTTCAGGTAGGGCAAGACGCCCTCGTCGATCGTGCGCTGGTGGAACTCCAGTCTGATGTTCCTCATCCCTCCGGCACATGTGTGGCAGTAGGACATGATGGTCCCTTGATTGGTGCACACGGTCTGAGTCTGGCAGGAGCCCCAAGCCGCGCTGCCGGCGCAGTTGTCGATCGGCGGGCAGAGCGCGTGCGTGTGATTGGCGCCGAACGAATGACCCGTTTCGTGCGAAACCACAAACACGTCCCAGTTCTGCGAACTGTTGTTCACGAGCGGATAGGGGAACGAGCCTCTGATACCCATCGAAACGCCGTAGGCGTTCGAGCCACTGCAGAGCTGTCTGAAGTAGGCGGCCCCACCGCCAGCAATCCCCGAAAACATCTGGGCGTTGTTGCGGTCGATGTGTGTCATATTCGCGTTCCACCAGGTGCGAAACGGACCGAGACGCCCGCCCGTATTCGCGTACGGATCGTTATTGGCGCCCCAGACACGCAGGAAGGGCACGGCGACCTGGGCATCAAAGTCCCGGCGATAGATCTCGGCCACGGCGCCGATGAGTGTGTAGGCGTAGGCCATGGATGCGGTCGTATTGCCGTTGAACGGCGGGTTGTTGGTGAACTCAAAGTCGGTCTCGATGGCGATCAGGACGCGGCGACACGTCGGATTGTCCCGAGAAGAGGTGCCGACGATCTGCTGCTCCTGCGGCGCCCCGATAGGCACGTCGATGGCGGCACACTCGAAGGGCGCCCACTCGATGGCGCCCTCGGGCAGCGCGTCGAGGTCGTACACGACAGTTGATCGCACGCCCTGGACCATGCTCGAGGCGATGATGATCTGCCGCTGCTCCCCCATCGCTTCCAGTCGGATCCAGCCGTGCGTGCCGAGCGGGGAGAGGCTGAGAAAGACGTGCGAGCTCGGCTGGTGTGCGACGGTTCCTCGCAGCAGCACCACATCGGGGCGCTCGACCCGCGCCTGGCCATCCGCACCGCCGACAATGAGCTGAGCGTCCGGGGCCAGCACGTCGAACGCGATCAGGTCGAGGTCGAGCGGGCCGATCGGGGTTGGAAACGCGTTGAGACGAAGCTCGGGCAACCCCTTGATCACCTGGTACGCCGGATCGTCAAAGGAGCATTGGACGATCACCTCCCATTGCGAATCATCCATCGGCACGAGCGGAGCGGGCACGATGGGCTGGCTGAATGCGGGGAAACTCGCGCAGGCGACTGTGAGGGCGGACACGAGTATGGGGCACATGGTCATTCTCCGTTTTCAATCCTCGCGATGAAGCCAAACCGACGCGGCTGTCGCTCAGTTGGTCGTCGTGGAATCACTGATCTGCTATGGACAGCCCGCGACAAACGCGTTCTGGAAGCACAGGAAGTCGAAGATGTCGCAGGCCGGGTCGGGATCGCAGTCGCAGGCGTACGGCTCGCCGAGCACGAAGCTGTTCTGGAAGCAGAGGAAGTCGAAGATGTCGAGGACGCCGTTGGCGTCGCAGTCGGCGTAGCAGGATTCATCCTGGAACTCGTACGCCCCCATGTCGACGATCTCGGCGAAGCCATTGCCCGGCACGCCGGTGTTGGGGGAGTTGGGGTCATCCACGAAGCGCGGGTTGCCGTCGAGGTCCGTCGTCACGCCCGTTGGCACGGCCGTGTTGTCGCCAGCATCGATGACGGGCGAGCCGGTCGAGAGGCGGTAGTCGCCGGCGGCCGGATCGGCGAAGCGCGGGTCGGCGTTGATGTTGCCCTGGCCCACAAAGCCTCCTTGCACATCACTGAACCTCACGACGACGTCACCACCAGGTCCGGTGATCTGTTCGCCGCTGTTGGCCCAGATGATGGAGTTGGTCACCGTCGCGTCGCTCTCAAAGCCATCGGCGAATATCCCGCCTCCTTCGCGGCCCGCCGTGTTGTCCGCGATCGTGCAATTGATAAACGTCGGGCCGGCGCCGCGGGAGCCGTTCAAGTAGACGCCGCCGCCGTTCCAGGCTGCGGTGTTTCCCGTGATGGTGCAGTTGATGAATGTCGGGGTGCTCTGGTCCGTAGTCAATACCGCACCGCCATTGAACCCCGCCGTGTTGCCCGTGATCACGCAGTTGATGATCGTGGGACTGCTGTCGTTGTCGCAGGAGATGGCCCCGCCGCCCGAAGCCGTGTTCCCCGTAAAGATGCAGTTGGTGATGATCACCCGGCTGTTGTGGTGAAAGTGGATGGCCCCGGCCGTTGTGTCATTCCCGTTCCTAATCGTGAACCCATCCACGACCGTGTCGGCGGTTTCATCGAGCACGAAGAAGAACGCCAACCCTTCGCTCTCCAGGTCGATGATGCAGTTCTCGGGCCCGTTCTCCGAGCGGAGCGCGGAGTTCTGGGGGAACCAGAGCCACTTGTTTCCTGCAGAGGTATACGTGCCGTCGGCCACGATCACGGTGTCGCCGGTGACGGAGGCGTCGAGCCCGGCCTGGATCGTCCGCTTGGGACCATTTGGTGCAACGCAGACGGGGTTTGTCCCGGTCCAGACGTCGCTGCCGCACGAGCCGTTGACGTAGTACGTCGTCTGGGCCTGGGCGGTGAGTGTCAACGCGGCGGAGATCGCCGCGACGTACACGATGGCAAGTTTGACTCTCATATCGTTCTCCTTTCGTCACCCGAAAGTTTAGGCCGGTCAGGGACACCCGGCGACAAACGCGTTCTGGAAGCACAGGAAGTCGAAGATGTCGCAGGCCGGGTCGGGATCGCAGTCGCAGGCGTAGGGCTCGCCGAGCACGAAGCTGTTCTGGAAGCAGAGGAAGTCGAAGATGTCGAGCACGCCATTGGTGTCGCAGTCGG